>NZ_JAERKU010000015.1:0-80303 GCF_018256955.1 Acetobacter persici | reverse complement strand
TTCCTGTCCCGCTGGCTCCCGGCCCGCGCCCGGTCTCCCGAACATCTCGCATCCCCGGCGCGGTCCTCCTCAGGTCCCGCAGCCAGCCTGATCTCCCCTGCACCTTGCCCATCAGGTTTTTCACCCACCCCATCCCCAGTTCAGCCCCATGTCCCGCCTCCTGCAGCTCCTGCTGCCCGACAGGAACCGCGCTTCAGCTTTCCGCTCGCCTCAGCCAGCACACCGCGCAGCCCGCTTTCCGCCAGCCAGAACGCCCCTCGCGGCATCGGCCCGCGTGACATGGCGGAAACCCTGCGTGCGCAAAGCCTTCCGCCACAGGCAGACATCTTCCGGCCCTACCAGCCGCCCAGAGGCGTGCGCGGTGATGGCCGTACCCATCTGGCGATGGACGGTACCGCCTCCACCAGTCCCGGCCTGCTCGGCTGGCTGAGGCAGGCGGTGGCGGAGGGCGTGGCCTTCCCCGGTTACCCTCGTCTGGCGGAAATGTCCCAGCGGGCCGAATACCGGCATATGGTGGAGGTCATCGCGGCGGAGGCCACGCGGGAATGGATCACCTTCCGCGCCCGTGGCACAGCGGACAAAAAACAGCGTCTGGCCGATCTGGAGCAGGAATTCACCCGCCTGAACGTGCGGGACGTGCTGCGCCGCATGGCGGAGTATGATGGCTATTACGGCATGGGTCTGCTCTATGTGGATACCGGCCAGCCCCGCACCGGCGGCGGGCTGGAAGCCCCGTTACTGCTCCGGCCGGAAACCTTCCGCAAAGGCTCCCTCCGCGCCCTCGTGCCGATCGAACCCGTCTGGACCACGCCAGACCAGTATGACACCACAAACCCTCTCAGTGCCGCGTTCTACCAGCCCTCCCGCTGGTGGGTGCAGGGCGGCCTGCTGCATAGCACACGGCTGTTGCAGTTCATCTCGCGCCCGGTGCCGGATCTGCTGAAACCCGCTTATAATTTCGGCGGTTTGTCGCTCTCACAAATGGCCCGCCCGGCGGTGGACAACTGGCTGCGCACCCGCCAGTCCGTGTCAGACCTGCTCAATGCGTTCTCCATCGTGGCCCTCTCCACAGATATGTCCGCCTACGCGCAGGACCCGGAGGGTCTCCTCAGCCGTGTGGAAGCCTTCAACCGCTTCCGCTCAAATCGCGGCACGTTCGTGCTGGATAAGGACCGGGAAAAGCTGGAGCTTCTGGCCGCTCCCCTCGCGGGGTTGGACCGCCTGCAAGCGCAGGCACAGGAGCAGATGTGCGCGGTGGCGCAGGAGCCGCTGGTCAAATTCACCGGTATTACCCCCAGCGGCCTGAACGCCTCAGCGGACGGAGAAATCCGCGTTTTCTATGACCGCGTGCACGCATTTCAGGAAACACTCTACCGCAAAAACCTGACCACCATCCTGCACATGGTCATGCTCAACCTGTGGGGCGAGATTGACGCGGAGATCGACTTCACCTTCGTCTCCCTCTGGCAGATGGATGAACTCTCCCGCGCCACGCTCCAGAAAACCCGTGCGGAGATCGACGCCCAGAACATCCGCTCCGGCATCATCACTCCCACGGAAGCCCGCTCCCGCACCGCGCATGATACCAGCGGCCAGTACGCCGCCGTCAATCTTGCAGGCGCACCCCCGGCGGCCTGAACACGCCTCCCGGCACGGTCCGGGTCATATCCCCCAAAGCCGCCCACGCTCCGGGGCAGACGACCTTTTCCCAAAACCCCGAGACAGGACAAAGCATGACGCCGCCTGACCCGCCCGCTCAGCCTCCGCTTCCCGCCAGTTCCGGGCACCCTCCCAGCCAGACACCCGGCCCGTTCGCCCACCGTGCTTCGGCATCAGCATCCGCACCCTCTCTCATGTTCAATCACGCCTCAGATCCCGCTTCAGCCCCCACCATTCCCCGCAGTTCCGGTGCTCTTTGCGCGCCAGTTCCTCCCTTCGGTAAAGGGCGGGACGCCGTTGTTCTGGCGCTGGACCGTTCCGTACGTCGCACCGATGTCGATGGTCACCTCCACATTGCCCGCTGCATCCTCTCCGCCGCCACGGTCTGCCCGTATTACGGGTCGGAAATTCCCGGCGCGGAGGCTCTGGGGCTGGACCCTGATAAGCTGTATCAGGTCTATCGGGACCCAGACGCTCTCGCCCGCGCCGCCGCCAGCATGGCGGGCAAACCCATCCTCATGCAGCACCAGCCCGTTTCCGCGCAGGACCACCCCAAAGAAATCACAGTAGGTGCCGTCGGGAGCGATGTCCGGTTTGAAAACCCAGACCTGATCGGCAGCCTGACAGTGTGGGACCAGTCCGCCATTGCCGCCATAGAAAGCGGCCAGCAACGCGCCGTTTCAGCAGGCTACCGCTACCGCGCCATCCCACAGGGCGGCGTGCACGGTGGCATGCCGTACAGCCTGACCATGACAGACATCACGTTCAACCACCTCGCCCTTGTCACGCAACCACGTGTGAAAACCGCCATCATTGGTGATTCCGCTCCCGCACTCCACAGGGATCATGCTTCCATGACACACCCCACACTCCAGCCGTCAGAACAGACACAGTCGAGTCCAACAAAAACGGAAAACCCCTTGTCTGTTCCCACTGGTTCCTCCAGCCATCCTCCGGCGGTTCTCTCCACCAGCCCCGGCACACAGCCCCCGGTAATGCCTGCCATGCCGTCCACGTCGCAGCCTTCCGGCTTCCCGACCACCGCACCCGCTCCACTCCCCACCACAATGGACGCCGCCCTCACACAGGCCGTCCAGCAGGCGGAAGCGGATGTCATTCGCCGGATGGAAGCGCTCCATACCGCCCGCGCCGCCGTGCGTCCGTTTGTGGGGGATGTCACGATGGACAGCGCCACCGCTGTCTACGGCTTTGCCCTGCGTGAACAGGGCATGGACCTCACCGGCCTGCCGGAAGAGGCTTACAGGCCCCTGTTCCAGCAGGTTGCCCGCCTGAAGGAAAAAGCAGCCCCGCTCGGGATGGATGCTGAAAAAACCGTCTCTTTTCGTGACACGTTCGGCCTTGGCCGCATTACCGTGAAAGCATAATTCATGGCCTTTCAGACACAGATCAACACCCAGCCCGCCCCCGGCCTGCCGGGAGATTTCGCATCCCTCAACCCCACAGCCACCTTTCCGGCAGGGGAGGGCGCTCTGGTCGCCGCAGCCGGAGGGTGCACCATCGGCGCGTTCGGCTGGGTGCAGACAGATGGCCGCAGCGTGGCCAACGCGCCCGTCAGCGGCACCACCACCGCGCCGGACGGCTTCGTGCATCGGGATCTTTCGGGCCAGATCAGCAGCCTGTTTGATGAAAGTAGCCTGACCATCCCTCAGGGTTTTCCGGTCAGCCTGTTCACGGCGGGGGATTTCTGGGCCACCAGCACCACCGCCGCCACGCCGGGGCAGGCCGTGTTTGCCGCCACAACCGATGGCAGTCTGAGCACCGCCGCAGCCGGAACCACCGTCTCCGGTGCCGTGCAGACCCGTTTTTACGTCGCCTCGGCTGGTGCTGCGGGTGACCTTGTCAAAATCTCAAGCTGGAGCCACGCTGTATGAGCGATTTCACAACACATCTGGCAGAACTCAATCGCCTCGGCTTCATCATGCCGGAAGCACGCGGCATGATCGCCAACAGCCTGCTCGCGTCGGATGCTCTGGCGCAGGACGCCCAGCCCGCACTGTCCACCACCGCCAGCGGCGGCATCCCGGCCTTCATGAGCGCATGGGTCGATCCTGCCCTTATCAAGGTCGCTTTCGCCCCCATGCGCGCGGCGGAACTGCTGGGTGAGGTCCGCAAGGGGGACTGGGTGACCCGCACCGCCATTTTCCCGATGATCGAGACAACCGGCGAGGTCTCCAGCTATGGGGACTGGAACGGCAACGGTCAGGTCAGCCTGAACCCCACCTATCCCGACCGCCAGTCCTACCATTATCAGGTGTTTGTCTCGTGGGGGGAAATGGAACTGGCTCTGGCCGGTCAGGCCCGCCTCCAGTGGGCCGCCAGCCTGCGGGAAGCCGCGGCTCTCAAGCTGAACAAGTTCCAGAACCAGACTTATTTTTTCGGGATCAACGGCCTGCGCCTGTATGGGTATCTGAATGACCCGCGCCTGCCTGCCGCCATCACACCCGCCATCAAGGCCGCAGGCGGCACCGGCTGGGCCGCCGCCACGCCGGAAGAACGGCAGGATGATGTCATTGCCCTCATCAACCAGCTCCGCAGCCAGACCGCCGGGCTGGTGGATACGGAAACCCCGATGGTTCTCGGCCTGTCCCCCACGCGCATGGGCCTGCTGACCCGCCGTAACAGTTTCGGCCTGTCTGCGGCCTCCCTCCTGAAAGATACCTATCCCAACCTGCGTTTTGTACAGGCGGTCGAGTACGGGGATGCCGCGGGCAGCACCACTCAGACCATGCAGATCATGGCCGAGCATGTCGGCGCACAGAAAACGGCAGAAACCGCCTTTACGGAAAAACTGCGTGCCCACGCCGTGGTGACGGACGCCTCCGCATGGAAGCAGAAACTCTCTCAGGGCACATGGGGCGCCATCATCTACGTCCCCGCAGGCATCGCCACCATGGCGGGCCTGTAAAAACTGCTCCCTTAAGCATCATGCTGGCACGTATCTGACCTGCACCTTTCTGGCCCGCAAGCCCCCATCAGCGCGGCGGCATATCCTCCTTCTTTTCTCATACCCTCACTGCAAGGAAACATCCCGGCATGGCCACACCCTCCACCGTCACCATCGGCTGTAAACTGCCCAACGGCCTCGTGCTGTCACTGGGGGAAGCCCGGCATGAGCTGGCGGGCACCCGCGCTTCCGCCGTGATCGGCGGCTACGGCCTGACCCCCATCCCGGCAGAGTTCTGGGCCGCGTGGTCCCGCGCCTATGCGGAGTTCCCGCTGCTGAAAAACGGCCTGATCTTCGCGCAGACAACGCTGGAAAAAGCCACCGGACAGGCGCGGGAACAGGCCGCCCTGCGCACCGGCACGGAACCGCTCAACCCCGCCACGCCCGCCCCCGGCATCACCCCGGCCTGAAGTGCAGGGGGCGGCTCCATCCTTATTCTCAGCCAGTTCCGTGAAGGAAAGTCCCAATGCCCTCCGTGCTGTTTGACGCGCAGGTCTGGCAAACCCGCTATCCCGCGCTCTTCGCCACAGTCGGGGCAGAGGCCGCGCAGGCCTGTTTTGATCAGGCCAGCCTGTTTTTAGCAAATGACGAAACCTCACCCGTCAGTAACCTCTCCCGCCGCGCCATCCTGCTGGGGCTGATCACCGCCCATCTGGCGCAACTCGGGTTTGGGGCGGCGGCTCCGGCCGGGCAGGAGCCGCCCGCACTGGTTGGCCGCATTACGTCCGCCCGTATGGGCAGTGTCGCGGTAGAGGCGGACATGGGGCCGGTCACGGCCTCTCAGTCCTGGTGGACGCAAACGCCTTATGGTGCCGCCTACTGGGCGGCCACGGCGTTCCTGCGCACCGCCCGCTACGTGCCGGGTTCCCCGCAAACCCCGCTGTCATGGCCATAGCAGACGCTTCTCATAGCGCCGCATCCCACAGCGTCTCAGCCGATTTCGGTCAGACGGATTTACACCCGTTTCCCTAAAATCGCCGTCAGAAAAAGCCCTGCTTTCATGCCCATACTCGCGTCTACGCCCACGCCCACGCCCACGCCCACGCGCATGTCAGCCAGCCCCACGGCCGCCTCCTTCTCTCCTGCCAAAGCGACCGCAACACATCAGCCCGAACCCGCCTCCGCGCCAAGTCCGACACCACCCGGCACGCCCTCCACCCAGCCCCCCTCTGTCAAAGCCGGGTTTTTCAAAACAGCTACGGAAGCAGACGGCACGCCTGTTGCCTCTATCGCTGCTGTGCAGGAGTTTGGCGCGGTTGTGCAGGGCAGGGGTGGCCATCCTATCGTCATTCCACCACGCCCGTTCCTGCGCCAGACCATCGCGCGCTGCCGCAACGCATGGGTGCGTCAGTTAGCAGATGCCCTCAGGGTCAGTCTTCGGACACGCGCAGGCACTTCCTCTGGCGGGGCAGGGGCCACACAGTCTTCTTCCGAGAGCCTCCAGAATTTCAACACTTTTTTGAGAACCCTCACAGCACGCGCTTCCACCTCACAGGCTCTCACCGCAGTGGGGCACAGTATGCAGGCGGATATCACGGATACCATCCGGCAAACCCACACCCCACCCAACGCCCCGTCCACAGTCCGGCATAAAGGGTTTGATAACCCTCTGGTGGAAACAGGAACCTTGCAAAACAGCGTCAGCTTTCAGGTGGACGCATGAAAAACCTGTTTCGCCTCGCCGCAGCGCAGATCAGCAGCCTGACGCCCCCCATCATCGCAACCCTCCGCGCGCAGGAGGGGCACAGCACACTGCCCGATGGCACAGTCACCCCGCTCTATCAGGACCTCCTGCTCCGTATCATGGTGCAGGCGGCCTCCAGCGCGGACCTCACACAGGTTGCCGGGCTGAACCAGAGCACAGATACGCGCGTGGTCTATCTGCCAGCGGAACTCAAGGGCATCGACCGCGCCCACCAGTTCGGCGGCGATATTTTAGTGTTTGAAGGCTCGGAGTGGCTGGTCACAGGCCAGCCCGAAACATGGGGAGGCGGCCAATGGTCGAAACTTCTGGTTACCCGTCAGCGTCCGTCAGCCTGCCTCCCGTAACGGCAGCACTGACTACCGCCCTGCGGGCTTTTCTGCTGGCTGTTCTCCCGCCGGATGTGCCGGTGCTGCTCGCCAGACAAAACCGCATGGCCGCCCCCAACGGTCCGTTTGCTCTTATGGCCGTGCTGCTCCATCAGCCCGTCGCCACCAGTGCCACGCGCTACACGGCCACCAGCCGCATCATCCTGCAACAGCAGGAGGTTACCGTGCAGGTCAGCCTGTTCGGGCAGGGTGCTGCTGACAACCTGAACCGCATCAGCACCCTGTTCCAGAATGGCTGGGCCGCAGAATTTTTCACGGCGTTTCAGCAAAGCGCACCTGCACCGGCTGCATCCGCTCCATCTGCAAGACTGCCCGCCAGCCCGGCAGACATCCCGCGCATTGCGCCCCTCTATGCCGGGTCCGCCCGCCAGCTCCCGTTTGTCAACGGAGAGCAGCAATATGAAGAGCATTGGCAGATCGACCTGCATCTTCAGGCCAGCTTCGCCCTCTCACTTCCACAATCCATGGCGTCTGCGGCCCGGCTCGTGCTGGCAGACGTCACCAGTTCACAGGGTTCTCCTTCAGCATGACGCTTCCCATCAGCTCCCTCGTCACCGTCACACCGGGCGTTCTCTCTCCGGGTGGCACTGTCAGCCTGCTCAACGGCATGGTCTTTTCCCAGAATACGGCGCTGTCCTCTGGCGTTTCCTCATTCGCTTCAGCGGAGGAAGTCTCTGCTGTCTGTGGCGCAACCTCTGTGGAAGCCAGTATCGCCAGCATCTATTTCTCGGCTTACACAAACGCGCAGGATACGCCGGAAAAACTTTATTTCTTCCAGCTTCCCGCCACGCCCGTTGCGGAGGAATACGGCACCTATCTCTCCACCGCGGCCGATCAGGCCACGGACTGGTCCCCCTTCCTGTTCGCGTCCGAGCCGGAAGCCGCCGCCAAAACCCAGATCGCCACATGGCTGGCCGCGCACCCCAACCGCTACTGGGGCGTGGTGCAGGATAGTGATGCGTCCATCCTCAGCGCCAATGCCACAACCAGCTTCGGGGCGACCGTTGCGGCAGCCAGCACACCGGGCCTGACCTGCCTGTGCAATGCGCAGAATAACAGTGGCACACTAGCCGCCGCCTTGTGCCTCGGCTGGGCCGCAAGCCTCAACCCCAACCGGGCCGGGGGGCGCACAACGCTGATGTTCCGCAACAACAGCGCGGTCCTGCCCCTCACCAGTCTTACAGCATCACAGGCGCAGGCTCTGCTCGGGAATGGCTACAGCTTTTATGGCTCTTACAAAAGTACAGACTCCACATTCAGTTTTCTGAATAACGGGGCTGTCTCCGGCCCATTTAGCTGGGCAGATAGCTATATCAACCAGATCTGGATGAACGCCAGCTTCCAGAATGACCTCATCACCCTGTTCTCCAGCGCCGGGCAGATCCCCTATAACGCCGTCGGAGATTCGCTGATCGCCACCGCTGTACAGAGCACGATTGATACCGCCCTGTCCTTCGGGGCCATCCAGCCCAATGTCACTTTGTCCGATGCGCAGAAGCAGGCCGTCAATGCGGATGCCGGACGGGGTATTGATACCGTTCTCTCGACCCGTGGCTGGTATCTTCTGCCGGGTGCCTCGACCACATCCGCCGCTGTCCGCGCCGCACGCGGCACCGTGCAGGGCCGGTTTTTCTACATGGATGGTCAGTCTGTGCAGTCTATCGCTCTGGCCTCTGTAGAAGCCCAGTAAAGACCAGAGCAAAAAGACTTTAGTGAAAAGTCCGCAGTAAAAAACCGGCTAAAAAACTGGCTGAAAAACCCATAATAAAAAGACCGAAGTCAAAAACAGATAGAGGGCTGCGCAGTCACGCTCAGGCCAAAATCCCGGTCAAAGTCCGGCAGACGCACCGCAACGGGGCAACAAAATGCCCCGACACACTTTTCTGCTCAACCCGCACCATAAAACCCCCTGCAAGGAGCCCCGCCTGCATGTCTGATTATGACATTACAGCCGCAAATTCCGTTTACACCATCACCGTGCCGGGGCTGTACAACACGCCCATCACGCTGGAAAATTATGCTGCCGACCGCGCGTTTGAAACAGAAGCGCGCGAACTCGCTGAAACCGCAATGAGTATCGACGGCTATCTCAACGCAGGCTGGATTCCCAACCCCGTCACCCAGACCATCGCTCTGGCCGCGAGTAGTGAAAGTGCTTTGATTTTTGAAGCCATTGTCATGGCACAGGACGCCCGTCGCGGCCTGTATCGCATGGGGGCTGAAATCCAGATTCCCGCCATCGGGCGCAAATATACCCTGGTGCGTGGCCTGCTGCGTTCCATCGTCGGCGTGCCCACAGCAGGCCGGGTGCTGGAAGCCCGCCATTTTGAAATCACATGGGAACGTGTTCTGCCTGCCGCCATCTGAGCAGCCCCATAAATCCCCGGTCTCCGCTCCGCCTTCATTTCAGGACATTTTTCATGAAAACAGTTGAGTATACGCACAGTAAAACCGGGGCGGATGAAGGCAAACGCTTTGTCCTGACGCGCATGGACGCCTTTTCAGCCGATAAATGGGCACGTCATATCCTTCAGGCCGCCATTCGGGGTGGCGCGCGGGTCGGGGCGGATCTGGCGGAGGCCGGGGTTGCAGGTCTGGCCAGTCTGGGGATTGAAATTTTCGGCTTTATGGAAGAAGCCGATCTGGACCGCGCACTGGACCGCCTCATGCAGTGCATCGCGCTGCGGCCGGACCCCGCCCACCCGGAGACAACCCGCGCCGTTATCGCCACAGATTTTGAAGAACCGGAAACCCTTGGCCTTGTCCGTGCAGAAGCCTTCCGCCTGCATGTGGGTTTTTTGCTGGCCGCCGCACACCAGCTCTTCCCCGTCGTGGCGGCCTTGCTGGGAGACACCGCGCAGGAGAAACCCTGCCCGTCCGTTGTGTAACAGTCTCGCCAGCAGTGGCAGCGGTCATCACAGCAGGCCTCGCCACCCTGCATGAGCTGAAAACCCTTTATGACAGTGAAGATCTTTACGATCTTCTGGAAATCCTGTCCGTCAGAAACTGGAACGCCACGCATGTCGGAAATGCTGATTGATGAACTGGTCGTCCGGCTGGGGCTGGACACCTCCGCCCTGCAATCCGAGGCCCGTCAGACCACACAGCTTCTGGACAAACTGCGCCAGAGTGCTGAGCAGATGGGCACCGGCACCCGTCAGGCCAGCACACAGGCCGCCACAGCACTGGCCCATATGCGCGGGGAAGCTGTCAGTCTTCTGGCCGTCCTCAGCGGTGGGCGCGGCCTGAACCGCCTTCTGGCCGAACTGAACACGGCGTCCAGTCAAACCCCCTCCCGCCGCACGGCCCCGCGCCTTTCCAGTGCCAGCCCGCTCCCGGCGTCTCCCGCCACGTCCGGCTCTGCCGCCCCTGCCTCCTCCGGGGCGCGCACATCGCGGCAAAACCAGACACCCCCCGCGGCCCCGTTTCTCAGGCCACCTTTCCGCGCTCTCCCGGTCATACCGCGTTCCAGTCCAGCCGGCCTCCTGTCAGCCACCACCTCCCATACTGCCCCGCATAGTATTCAACAGGCCGCCCCTTTCAGCATCCCCTCTGCTGCGGCCGTCTCACAGCAGAACCCGGCCTTATTCTCCCAGCCTGTTTCATTGTCTGCGGCCCGCCAGCCCCGGTCCGCCGACATCGGTCATTCTGTTTTGCCAGTGGCCAGTCAGAGTTCTGATCAAAAGCGCAGACTCTCTCACAATTTTCCGCAGAATCAGTCAGAAGCCGGGTTCTCAAAAACAGGAAAAGCTTTTCCCGCAGACCGCATCTTGCAGGAAAGACCAGTCCGCACACACCCGGAGCAACACACCCCACGCTCCGGCAGTCTGCCCCGCACTCTGTCTCTCCCGGTCGCTGAACGTCCGGTCGCCCGCTCCGGTATGGCGGTCCTCAGCACGCATCCGCTCTCTCTTTCTCAGCATGCGGAAGCAAAAGCTTTTGCCACCCCGTCCGCTGACCCAAAAAAATCTGCAAATTTACAGTCAGCCATGCCCCGCTCACATCCCCCGCAATCAGACCGTATAGCGTCCTCCGCGTTGGCCCGTTTCATGATGCAGGCCGCGCGTCACACGGCACGGAAAAGCGACGGATCACACGCCTCCCTCCATCAGCCCGCAGAGCAGACAGGAGAAAGAACGCCTCTTGCTACAAGAGCGTTCTCCTCAAAATACGGTAGATCACACCAGAAGTTTCTCAGATCGGATAAGCCAAAAAATCTCTCCGGACCGGCAGCCGGTCAGCGCCTCCCCTTCAGCTTCCTGCCCGAAAAAATGCCCACCGCGCGGACGCAACGGCACACCGCCCCGACGGACGTGCTCAGAACAGAAACCCGCACACTCTCCCGCGCCCTCGCCAGTTTGCAGGATTACGCAGGCCGCATGCACGCAACGCAACCTTATCTGCCGGGTTCGCCTCTGCTCAACGCGGCCGCGTCTCGTTCCACCGCCTCCGGCATAAATGCGACGCGCCCCATAACCACGACCCATATCGGCCCGGTCACCATCACCGTCCCGTCCGGAAATCCGCACGCTATCGCGCAGGCGTTGCAAGGGCTGGGGGGAGGGGACAGCCACACCCTTACAAGCCTCGCCACAATCGGCACCGTTTAAAAAAGGAAGCCTCCCATGCCCATGGTGCCCGTCACCCTGCCTTCGGTGTGGGATATCCCCGTTGCCGCAGGCGTGCCCGCCTTGCTGGGGCAGTCCGTCACAACCGGCATCCGGGCAGCAGCCTCCGTCAGCCTCGGCACGGTGCTGGATGATCTGATGATCAGTCAGGCCGCTGGCCAGTGGGGTATTTTTACCAGTGCCGGAACCTGCGTTCTGTCCGCCGCCCGCGTCATGTCCGTCTCGGCGGAAAGCAGCAGCCCCATCGCCACAGCCCCGCTGGAGGACGGCGCATTTCTGTCCTACAGCAAAGTGCAGACACCCCGGCAGCATCGCGTGCTGATGGTGTGTGATGGCTCGGAAACCGGACTGTCCGGCACGGAAGCCAGCCTCTTTTCCGGGATGGACCTCACGCGCCTTGCAGGCGTGGAAGCCCTTTATGTTCGCAAGACATTTTTCAATACGCTGGCAGCACTGGAAGCTGACCTCTCGCTCTACGCAGTCATCACACCCGAGCGGAAATACAGCAATGTCAGTATTACCGGCCATCGCTGGGTGCGGGATGCGCGGCACGGTATCACCATGCCGATGGTGGAAATTACCCTTCAGGAAGTCAGGCTGACCGGCACACAGACTTTTGCACAGACACAAACCCCGCAGGGCAGCCGCACGGTCTGCACCGGTCTGGTCTCGGCGCGGTCCCTGATGGCGTCCGGTTCTTCCTTCCAGACCGCTTCTGCCAGCATCTCGAACAATACTCTGGACGCGGCAACCCTGCTGAAAAACACGCTTTAGCGCCGCATACTGTCACACTCTAATGCCAGAGCGGGAAAATACACGCCCGCCTCTGGCTTTCCGGCATCATCCTCTTTATTCCTTGGAAAGAAATTTTCATTTTGTGTGATACATGCGCGGATCATGACATTTCTCCAAAACGCCTTTTGTTCTGCCAGAGTCCATAAAAGTCGCCCGGCGCCGTCCATATGGTCTGTCCACCCTGCGCGGGTACTTGCTCTTTTCACTGTCGGTTTGCTGCTCTCGGGGTGCGCGGATGATCATGGCAGAGGGGATATGCACGCTGCGGTCTCAGGCTGTTTTTCAAAATACCCGTTCGCAAAAGGCACAGCGTCTCAGCGCTTCACCTGTATTTATCAGGCTCATACCCAGTATGGCTCAGCGGCTCTCGGCGCACAGTCGAGACTGTTACTGCAAATAGACCTTGCCTCTCTGACGGTCGGACAGGATGTGGATTCCGGGGTTTTAACACAGGAAGAAGGCCGCACGGCCTTGCGCTGGGTGACAGAAAAAGCCTTTTCACAGGCATCCCGTCATTCACGGCTTACCAGCGTACCCCAAACATCTGATGCAGCCCATCAATAAAAAAGAGGATGTTGCCCGTGCAACACCCCCTTTTCCGGTTAAATCAGCTTTTTCCGACCAGTTTTTATTGGGTCCGCGGCACAATAATCGGGGCGGCAGATTTCTTCTCGGTATTCAGCTCAACATTTCCGGACTGTTTGGAATAAGTCGCAGAGGGAGACTGCTGCGGCGTTCTGGGCGGGTGGAAGGCCGAAACAGGACCAAAAATCCCGCCCGTAGAGCGGTTCATGGTGCCTTCCGGCTGGCGGGCACACCCACGGGTGATGATCGAGCACACGCCGTCCGTACCGATCATTTCATCATCATTACCGGTATAATGCACGTCGGAAACGCGGTCATTATCCAGACGGATCACAGCCGTACAGCCCGTGCCGCCACCGCCGCCCAGCACGTTGACAAGGGTTGAGATATCCCCCACCGGGATAAGCGTGGAGCCACCATAGCTCGGCGCGGCCTGAGAGCCTGTGTAGACAAAAATCTGCGTCGTATCATTAATCTGTTTGGTGGCTGACGGCAGCCCCGCGCAGGCCTGAAGATCGTAGGATGTCATCCCGAGCATCGCGATCTGTGCTTTATGGGCAGAGCGGGAATCAAAATACCCGCAGCCACTTAAACCGACAGAGAGCGAGGTAACCGCAAACAGACCCCAGAGACGACACTTCATTTTCCCGACTATCCTCACACCATGTCCAAAAAGCTTTTATCAAGACGTACAGAGTTATTACGCTACAGTGCTCTTTTCATGCAATGCAAGAGGAGAGACGGCGCATAAAATATTTCTCTCCTGACAAAATATGATTTTCTCGTGTTAATATGACGTTTTTATTATGACTTCTATAGAATTTCTCTTCAAATCAGGCCTCTGTCACGCCTGTATTGCCTTTTCTTCCTTTTCATACGCTATTATCATGGGATTGTTAGAGAGTGTTGTCTGAGGCTCCGCGCTGTCCTGCAAAACGGTTGCTGCGGTCAAAGGAGAATTTGCTGATCATGTTGCGTCCGTCCCGTCATCAGGTGCTGACCTGCTCGTCCCTCGTTGTCTCACTGTTTGCCCTGAGCGCCTGCATGAATCCCGGCCAGCCGCCCGCGCCCCCGCTGCCCGCTCTGGCACAACCGTTTCCCGTCGCTGATACAAATCTCGCCGCCGCCATCAATGATGCCGATCTGACGCATATCGCACTGGCCACTCTTGCCCAGACGCATGCCGCCCGGAGCGATATCGCACAGCTTGGCACAACAATCGTCAAGGATCTGACAGCCAATCACGATACGCTGGCCACACTCGCGGCAACCGGCAAGACAGAACTGGCGGCCAAGCCCTCAGCACAGAGCCAGAAAGTGATTGATCAGATGAAGGCCCTGCACGGCGCGGCATTTGACAAACGCTATGTGCGCTACCTTGCAGGCACTAAAAAAACGACAATTCCGGCGCTTGATCTGAGCAGCGCTGAATCTAAAAACGCTGATCTGCAAAAACTCGCAGCTGACCTGAAAACAAAACTGCTCGGCTACACAAAACAGCTTTAATAAAAATACTCTTTCCTGCTCTCCTGCCCATTAACCGGCAGGGGAGCAGACTTCTTGCTGGTATATCAGGACAAAGTATCAGAGACACCGGTTTTTTTGATGGACGCCCTTGAGGAAGACCTCAAGAAGCGCTTCCGTGCTCCGTGCTCCGTGCTCCGTGCTCCGTGCTCCGTGCTCCGTGCTCCGTGCTCCGTGCTCCGTGCTCCGTGCTTCGCACAACCGCCCTTTTTTCCATAAAATATCACAAACACCCTCCAGCCCCACATAACCGGAGTGGTTTCCGCATGTCTTCACTATCCCAGCAAACATCCCTGGTGTCCTCAGGTTTCATCACCACAGCACAGGGCAGCTTGGTCTCCGTGTCCTCCCTGCTCACCGTGCCTCTGTCGGCTCTTCCCGCGCAGACACTCAAGGTTTCGCTTTCCGGCACCCTCGTGCAGATCACCCTGCGTCAGCGCAGCACCGGCCTGTATGCGGGTTTTGATGTCGGCACCACGCGGCTTCTGTCCGGTGTACTGTGTCAGGACCGCACATGGCTGGTGCGGGACGCCGCAATCGGCCTGCCCGGAGATTTCCTGTTTGTCGACACTCAGGGCCAGCAGGACCCGGACACAACCGGCCTCGGTTCCCGCTTTTTCCTGCTCTACGCTCCCATCTGGTCATCCTGACCTTCCATCCTCTGGCTCCGGATCACGCTCACCATGTCTCAAACCTCGCTCCAGAACCGCGCTGTGGATGTGACTTTCCGGCTGCTGTCGCAGGCTTTTGGCCCTGACGGTGAAGACACGATCACTCTGTCCGGCCTGCGCGTACATGCCGAAGTCTCTCAGGCCCGCTTCCCTACGGCAGAAAGCGCAACCGTGCGGGTGGAGGGCATGACCCCGGACGTCATGAACCGCCTGAGCATGGCAACCCCAGACCCCACCCGGCAAAGCGCGAGCGAACTTCTTCTGACAGCCCCGGATGCAGCCGGGGGAACGGCGCTCATTTTTCAGGGCGGCATTACACTGGCCTATGTGGATTATACCAGCGCACCGGATGTCGCCTTTGTTGCACAGGCTTTTTCAACAGTCCTTCCCAACGCCATGCCTGCCAGCCCGACAGGGTATAAAGGCGCGGTTTCCGCTCAGCAGGCTCTGGGCGGTATTGCGGCCAAAGCTGGCCTGACCCTGCGGTATCACGGCCCCGGTCTTGTGCTGCATGACCCGTATTTTCACGGAAGCCCCGGCCAGCAACTCAGCCAGTGTCTGGACACTGTGCCGTTATGCGCCGGGCTTGGGCGCGGAGACCTGTCTGTCTGGCCAGCCCTTTTTACGGGCCAGATTGCCGCGTCGGGCGCGGACTCATACACCGCGTCTGCCAGTTCCGCGCAGGCTGTATCGGTCTCAGCGGAAACAGGGCTGATCGGCTATCCCGCATGGTCCGCCGGAGGGCTTGCTTTGCGGATGCTGTTCAATCCGCGCATCAGTTTTAACAGCCTGATCGCTCTGCACAGCCGCTACCAGCCCGCGGGGTGGGGGCAGCAAAGCGGGCCTGTGCCGGTGGGCCTCTGGACGGCCACACAGGTGCGCCACACCCTGCAAACAGAAACTCCTCACGGCGCATGGTTTACGGATCTCGTCGCACAACCCTGCCGGACAGTAGCAGCGTGAGGCATTTAGTCCTGAGGCACCTTGCATGACCCAAACCTCCATCTTTTCCTCAGTTTCTCCAGCCCAGACCGCCACGCCAACATCCCCTAACCAGAGCGCGTCTCAGGCGTCCGCCAGCCCTTACCCTGTTTTCAATCGGGCCGATGCCAGTGCGTCAGATTTCAGTGCTCTAAACATGGTTATCACCCGGCTTCTTTCCGGCCGAAGAACTATCATTCCCGTGCAGGTTAAAGGAGTGTCCGGCACAGGGCTTAATCCGGTCGGCACGGTGGATGTGCAACCTCTCGTGCACCAGCAGGATGCCTCGGGGCGGGTCACGCCGCATGGTGTGCTGTATAACGTGCCCTATTTCCGGCTTCAGGGCGGCACCCGCGCCGTTATTCTTGATCCCTCAGAAGGGGATATCGGCCTCGCTCTGGTGGCGGACCGTGACATCTTCAACGTCAAAACAGCCCGCGCCAGTGCAGCCCCCGGCTCATTCAGGCAGCAAAACATGGCGGACGCCCTCTATATCGGCGGCTTTCTCAACGGCACACCGCAAGATTATCTCTGGTTTAGTGAAAAAGGCATTACCCTAAAAACCCGTGGCGCATTCAGCATTGATGCCCAGACCACGCACATCACTGGTCCTGTCTCAATAGACGGCCCACTCACCGTCTCGCAGGACGCTACCGCGAGCGGTATTTCTCTCACACACCACACCCACCCCGGCGTCCAGCCCGGTTCGGGCACAACCGGCACCCCGCAGGGTTAAGGTAAGGCTAAGCACGGTAACAGTCGGTTCCATAATACAAAAGCGAAAGACAGCCCTTCCCATAGCGTCTCTTGCAGAAGCTGGTTCGCACAATAAAAAACCAGGACCCCGGAGAAATCCAGAGTCGTGGTTTCTATATTTCTTAAATGCAGTATCAGATTTTTGTTCTTGAACAGCACGGGACACAGGCGGAATATGAGCCCAGAGCCCAGAGCCCAGAGCCCAGAGCCCAGAGCCCAGAGCCCAGAGCCCAGAGCCCAGAGCCCAGAGCCCAGAGCCCCCGGAAGACTCAGACTGTTTTCTTCCTGCTCGTAACCGTGTGGAAAAGAAAAAAGATTTTCTGTCCCTGCTTACGCTGCTCACACAGAATGAACAGACGCCTCACGCTCCCAGAACCGCAGTTTCCGGCAGGCGGCCACAAACCCATCCGCATCTTTTCCGGATTTCAGTTCAATCACGCCCCCATCCACCGCATCATCGACCACACCGGCACGTTTCAGCAGCGGCAGGGCGTCAGACGTGTAGCCAATAAATTTGGCATGGGCATAAGCATCCGTCACAAAATCCCGTGCATCGGCATCCTGCGCAAGCTGCTTTGCGCCGTCGGCGGAGGGCAGAAGAACCACCGCGTCAAACAGCACGGAGGGGCCGCCCGGCACACGCTGGGCCGCAGGCACATGCTTGCCATCAGCGGTTTTGATGCCGCCAATCTGCGGCGCAATCAGTTCGATTTCAGCGCCTTCCGCTTTTGCGGCTTTCTGTAAGGCTTCCAGCAAGGCCCCATCGGCCCCATTGGTTGTCAGCACACCAATTTTGCGGCCTTCAAAGGTTTTGGGGCCATTTTTCAGGATGCTAAGAGCCGGGGAGGGCGGCAAATCAACCACCTTCCGCGCAGGTGGTGCGGCGTCTGGCAGCGTGTCCAGCCCCAGGCCGTCTGCTACGGCTTTCGCCAGCCCTTCATCAATAGTGCGCAGGTGAGAGACGACGCGGCTGCGGATCGCGGGTGTTTCCACCTTGCTCAGTTCAAAGGTGATGGCCATTTGCACATGCGTCTGCTCCACCTCGGTCTGGCTTTTGTAAAACTGGCGGGCCTGACTGTAATGGTCCGCAAATTTTTCAGACCGCACCCGTTCCTTCTGGCCATTTACGTCCGCCGGGAACGTCCTGAACCCCTTTTCAGGGTTTTCACGCGGGCCACCAGCCTCTCCACCCCAGGAATTCGGCTCGTAGTTCACACGCCCTTTCGGGTTATGCATGGCCATATGCCCATCCTGCTGAAGGGTATGGAACGGGCATTTGGGCGCATTGATGGGGATATGCGTAAAGTTTGGCCCACCCAGCCGTTTAAGCTGCGTGTCGAGATAGGAGAAGTTGCGGCCCTGCAAAAGCGGGTCGTTGGTAAAATCCACACCCGGCACAATATTTTGCGTGCAGAACGCAACCTGCTCGGTTTCCGCAAAGAAGTTATCTACCATGCGGTCCAGCACCAGACGCCCCACGGGCTGCACCGGTAGCACTTCTTCGGGGATCAGCTTGGTGGCATCCAGAATGTCGAACTCAAACCGGTCCGCAAATTCGTCGTCAAAAAGCTGAACACCCAGCTCCCATTCCGGAAAATTGCCGGACTGAATGGAATTCCATAAATCACGACGATGAAAATCCGGGTCCGCCCCGCTAATTTTCAGGGCTTCATTCCACACAACCGACTGCAAACCCATTTTTGGTTTCCAGTGGAATTTGGCGTAGGTGGACTGGCCCGCCTTGTTTACAAAGCGGAAGGTATGCACCCCAAACCCTTCCATAAAGCGGAAGGAGCGGGGGATGCCCCGGTCGGACATCACCCACAGGATCATGTTCATGCTTTCCGGGGTGAGGGAGATAAAATCCCAGAAATTATCATGCGCGGACTGCGCCTGCGGAAAGGCCCGGTCCGGCTCTTCCTTCACCGCATGCACCATATCCGGAAACTTGATGGCATCCTGAATAAAGAACACGGGGATATTATTCCCGACAATGTCCCAGTTGCCTTCCTTGGTATACAGCTTGACGGCAAAGCCACGCGCATCCCGCGCGAGGTCGGTCGAGCCCTTGCTGCCCGCCACGGTAGAAAAGCGGACAAACGCCGGAACGCGCTCGCCCTCACGCTGCAACACATCCGCGCTGGTAATGTTGGAGAGCGAGTTGGTCAGTTCAAAATAACCATGCGCTCCATAACCACGCGCATGCACAACCCGCTCCGGGATGCGTTCATGGTCAAAATGGAACAGTTTTTCCCGAAAATGGAAATCTTCCATCAGGCTCGGCCCACGCGCACCGGCCTTCAGCGTGTTCTGGTTGTCAGAAACCGGCACACCCTGCTGCGTTGTCAGGGTCGGGACGTCACCGCCCGCCGTCTGGTGCGTTTCTCCGCCCGCACCGCGCTGCACGGTTTCCTCTCCCAGCGTCACGGTTGTCTGGTCAGTATGGGCTGATCTGGCGCTCATGGTCATCTGCCTTTGCGTGCTGGACTATAGAATAAGGGTTCAGTTCAGAATGATGCAGTCTTAAGGCCACCTTTTTAGGCTGCACAAAATGCCGCACAGCGTTCAGGGCGTGCAAAACGGGGTCTGCTCAGGCCTGCACCTCAAACCTGTTCCATCATGGGTCTGCTCTTCAAACGTCACGCTGGCGCTAAGGTTGCCTGCCCCTCTGCGGCATCTGGCGGATAAACCCTATTCAGTTTTCAGGGGTGTCCCGGTTGTGGCCCTGCGTGGTCACCCATAGCGTTCCGGCACACTTGTCCGCAGCGTCTCTTTTCAGCGCATCGCGTCCTCCGTCACACCCACACATATAAAAGACCCTCAGAATGCAAACCCTGCTTCTCGACAGATCAACATGGGATCTGGTGGTTGACGCCAGCGGCAGCATTGCCGTCGCGTCAGCGCCCTACGCCGTCGCCCAGAACGTCGCCTGCGCGGTGCGCGTCTTTCTGGGGGAGTGCTGGTACAATACAACACTCGGCCTGCCTTATCTCACCGCCATTCTGGGGCGCACCCAGTCCGCGGCTCTGTTCCGCGCGGATGTTGAGCAGACGGCCCTCGGTGTGGACGGCGTGGCGCAGGCTGTCTGTGTTCTCACCGGCCTCAGCCCGGCCCGCCGCCTGTCCGGTGTAATCCAGCTTACTCTTACCGATGGGAGCCAGACTGTTGTCAGCCTCTGAACCCTCTGCCAGCCTGTCCTCCTCCGGCACAGCCTCCTCCGGCACAGCCTCCTCCGGCACCACGTCTGTCCCGGCTCCTGTGCTGGATGCCACGGGCTTTATCATGCCGGAAGAAGCCGATATGCTCACCGGCGTTCTGGCCGATATCAACGCCGCTTTTGGCAATACCCTGACAACGGAACTTTCCACACCACAGGGCCAGCTTGCCATGTCGCTCACCGCCATTCTGGGGGATGCGTATGACCAGTTTCTGGCCCTCGCCAACGGCGTGGACCCGGCCCGTGCTGAAGGCCGGATGCAGGATGCCATCGGGCGTATTTATTTCATGTCCCGCCTGCCTGCCACGCCCACAACCGTCATCTGTGTCTGCACCGGTGCGGCGGGTACGGTCATTCCGCAAGGCTCGCTGATTACGGATCAGTCCGGCAACAGCTACACAGCGAACACGACCCTGACACTGGATGGCACCGGCACAGCGCAGGGGCTGTTTACCTGCACCAGCGCGGGGGAGGTTGTGTGCCCGGCTGACAGCGTGCGTATCAGCCAGTCCGTGGCCGGGTGGAGCGGGGTGAATAACCCGGTTTCTGGCGTTACGGGCCGCGCGGTGGAAAGCCGCACAGCCTTTGAGGCCCGGCGTAAAACATCGGTTGCCGCAAACGCCATTGGCCCGCTGGATGCCATTTCCGCTGCTGTTCAGGCTGTCTCCGGGGTGACGGATGCCTATGTGACAGATAACAGCACCGCCGCGAGTGTTACGGTCAATGGTGTAACACTCGCGCCGCATAGTCTGTATGTGTGCGTGAATGGCGGCGCGGATGCGGACATTGCTCTGGCTATTCTGCGCAAAAAGCCTCCGGGCTGCGCCTGTAATGGCAGCACCACCGTCACGGTCACAGACCCGGCCAGCACCTACGGAACACCACCGAGCTACACAGTCAGTTTTCAAAGGCCTGTTGCCACGCCGGTCTATGTCACAGTGCGTCTCGTTGCCTCCGCTGCCGTGCCGTCAACCGGGACATCGGATATTCAGGCTGCCGTACAATCTGTTTTTCTGGGGGATGATGGCGGAACCCGCGCACGGATTGCCAGCACACTCTATGCAAGCCGGTTTTATGCAGCCGTCTCGGCTCTTGGGGGATGGGCCCAGATTACGGAAGTCACGCTTGGCACCAGCGCAAACCCCACGGGTCTGTCCGTGCAGATGCAGGCAAACCAGATCCCGACGCTGGACAGCACCACCATCAGCGTGGAGTTTGTCTGATGCTGAGTGTGCAAAAAACACTCCTGTCGCAATATGCCTGCGCGCCGGGGATCAACGCGCTCATTACCGCGTGGAATCAGGCTTTTGACCCGGCGAATCTGATTAGTGAGTGGTATGACCATATCTGGAACATCGCCACGGCGCAGGGGTATGGGCTGGATGTGTGGGGCCGGATTGTCGGCGTTCAGCGTGTTCTGACAATTTCGTCTGAAAATTTCATCGGGTTTTTAGAGGCGGCTGACCTGACGGAACAGGGCTTTAACACGGCTCCCTGGTACAACGGCACAGCGACAAGCAGCAATGTGCGCCTGTCTGATGAAGGGTTCCGTCAGCTCATTTACGCCAAGGCAATGGCCAATATCACGGATGGTTCTGTCCTCAGCCTGAACGCCATTCTCATGGCGCTGTTTGCCGGGCAGGGCGATGCGTGGGTGGAAGACCACGGCACAATGAGCATGAGCTACGTTTTTAATTTTATCCCGACCGATGTGCAGATTTCCATCATTCAGAGCAGCGGCGTTCTGCCGCGTCCGGCCGGTGTGGCCGTCTCTTACGCCATCAGGGGGCATGCATGAAGCAGTCTGATTTTCCTGCCCGTCTCGCCACACCCATTGCCGCGAATGCTGCGGGGAGTGACATTGCGGCCATTCCCGCAACACAAGCCCATCCGGGGGATGGGACGGCCTCGCTCGCGCTGGGCTTTCCGCCGGAAACCTTTATAGCCCGTTCCGCCGGGGGCGTGCCCCCGCGCGGGCAGGATATGAACGGCCTGCTTAACCTTATTTCCAAAATTCTCCGCGCATATCAGGCTGGATGCTGGGGAATGTTTGATTCGGGCTTTGCGCAGTCCATCGGCGGCTATCCCGCCGGTGCTGTTGTGTCGGGGACTACTCCCGGTACCTTCTGGGTTTCCACAACGGATGATAACGTCTCCACCCCCGGTGCGTCAGGCGCTGCATGGCAAAACCTGTTTACCGGATATCTGCCTTTGTCCGGGGGCGTTGTCTCCTGGCTGACAGTGGAGGGGGCGCTGGTGCAGGAAGGGTTTGACGGGGTCTTTGCGCAGGCCAGCCCCACGAACCCGCAAATCGGGGATTATATCAACTATCCAACCTTTTCTTCCAAAGCCAAAGGGCGGGGCGGGCAGTTTTCAATGGGCCTGCAGGAGCAGGTGGGCACAACCTTCCGGGCTGTGCTCTCCCTGCAATTTAATGACGGGACATGGCGTTATATCCGGTGGAGCCAGAACCAGCGCCTGAATGACAGTCAGTACGGAGATGTCGCGTATGTGTCAGACCTGCAAAACTATGCCGCCAGATCTGATCTCCAGAATTACGCCACACACGCGGACCTGCAAAATTACGCGCCCGCCTCAAGCCTGCAAAACTATGTCGCGGCGACAACCTACGCGAGTGACTTCGCAACATCTGATAATCGTGTGATCAATCTGGCCTATGGCCACCGCATACAGGCGTTTACAGTGCCTAATGTTGTCCATGCCGGAAGTGGCACAAATTACGTGACGTTCCCCGTTGCGTTTTCCGGCACGCCTGTCGCGGTTGTCGCCAATGCCAGTCAGAACGGGGATATGGATGTATGGACGTACAACTGGTCCAGCACACAATTTGCCATCAATATTCCGCCGGACAGTAATTCATCCAATGAAACTGTCTCGATTATTGCGATCGGACCACGCTAATGACAGACATAAAAACACTTTATCCAGACCGTTATTATGCGGCGTATGATCTGTCAGCCACCCAGCCCACTCCGGTAACAGGCTGGTATGATACATGGGGGATGAGCAGCGTCGCAACCGTCCCGCCTGCGTCAAACCTGCTTCCCGTCAGCGCGGAAGACTGGTCTGATACCACGTCTTTCCGCCTGCCGAAGGGCCGCGGCGTGCTGGCGGGAAAAGTGATTGACTACACAGCCCCTATCCCGCCCGTGCCGCTGGCAACACAGGCCCGCAACGCACTCGCCACGGCCCGCCAGACCGTGTGGGAAGAGTATGGCGCCCTGAATGACCCGACCCCGCAGGTGTGGGTGGATTACCTCAAAGCTCTGCGGGCCATTGCACAAGGGCAGGAGACAAGCTGCACAACCCTGCCGGAGCCCCCGGCATGATCCCGCCTCTGCCGTCCCCCAACTGGCAGCCCGCCCCGGCCCGCACACTTCCGCTCACACCGCCGCCCGGCCTGCGTCTGCGGGGGCTGGTGGCGGAAGACCTCTGCCTCGCATGGGCGCCCAAAGCCAGCGGCGATAATCTGGATTTCAGCCTGAACCCGGAAAACTGGCTCTATGGTACAGGAGATTCCCTGACCTCCGTTTCCGCCCGCGTGCTCACGCTCACCGGGGCCGTGACAGACCTGACCGTTCTGTGGGCCACGCTTTTGCAGGGGCAGGCCTGTCTTTTTCTGGGGGGCGGCGTGCCGGGCACTGTGCAGCAGGTTCAGGTGTGCGTTACCACGCAGCAGGGGCGCAGCCTCGTGCAGCCTGTCTCGGTGGCCATTCTGGCGGACACTCCGGCGGCGCAGCCGCAGCCCGTCCCGCGTCTGGCCGATGGTACGCCCGTGCCCCCCAATGCTCTGGCGTTGCCGGGCGGTGCGATCCTCACCGGTCCCTCCGGAACCCCTTATCTTATCGCGTAACGGGAGAACCCATGTCCGGGTCAAACAGTTTCACGGCATCCACGCCCAGTGGTATGCCGCTTTCGGCGTTGCCAGTGCAGTCTCAGCCTGCCCCGGCTGATCTTGTTTTTGGTATCTTCAGCGGGCAGGGGCAGTTTGTCCCGCAATCTGCCATCTGGACAGGAGCGGTCTCCAAAACAGGCGATACGCTCACAGGCTTGCTGAGCTGCGCTCTTGCGCCGACGGATAGCACCCATCTGGTCAATAAAGCGTATGTGGACGCACAGGGCGGGCAGGTGAGCGGTATTGTCTCAACCCTCGTCACACAGGCGCAGGATGCCGCCACACAGGCGCAGACAGCCTCCTCCCGCGCGGCCGGAGCCGCGTCAACCGTTGTTTCGGCACAAAAGGGGGTCCCCAATGGCCTCGCCACACTCTCGCAGGAGGGCAATCTGGTGCTGGGTGGTCTGGACTGTCTGGGGGTGCGGAACGGGCATGTGCTGATGGCCATGGACCTCCCCACCACAGATCCCGGCATCTCCGGTGTCTGGTGGAATAACGGCGGCTATCTCTGCATTTCACAAGGCACTTCTGCATGACATTTCTTCTCAAAACCCGTTTTCTTCTCAGCCTGTGTTCCGGTGTCGCGCTTGTGGCAGGGGCCGGGGTTGCGGCATTTGCGCGGCCTAATCATCTGCTCCCGCAATATCAGGTGCTTGGTCAGGCAACACAGTCCGCGCAGTCCACGGATACGGCGGTGACTGCCACCGCCAACACCACCACAACCACCACACCGACATCTGCCGTTCCGTCTTCCGGCTCTGGTGCAACCGCGTCTACCCAGACGGGGGCTTCAGCCTCCTCAGCTTCGGCCTCGCCTCTGCTCGCCAGGACGGCGCGTCTGCGCAGTGTTCTCATGGCGTCCCCGCTGGCCAGCAGCGCCCCCACCTATGGCCCCACCCGGCCTCCGGGTGGGCTGGATGCGGCAACCGGCGTGCCGGCTTTGTGGCAGAATGCGACCATTGGGCAGATCGGCGCGATGGCGGATGGCAGCGTGCAGCAGTCGGACAAGAATAGTCCAAACGGCGTTGCGGGGCTGGATGCCACCGGGGCAATGACAGCCCCGGTCTCGGGGGATCTGTCCTCCGCCACCGCACGGATTAGCGCAGCCGGGGCCGTTGGCAGGCCGCTGGCCGAACGCTTTGCCGACCAGCTGAACGCAAAGGATTTCGGTCTGGCGCTGGACGGTAAAACGGATGATACCGCCGCCCTTCAGGCCGCCAAAAATGCTGCGGCGTCCGGCGCGGTCATTCAGCTTCCCGCCGGAAAACTCGCGCTGAAATCAGCACCTACGGGCAGCACGCCCAACCTGTGGCAGGCGAATGGCACCTTGCAGGCGGATGGCGGCCCGCTGCTCAGTCTGGGCACGGATGTGCTGGAAAGCACGCTGGAAGGCGGGAAATATTTTGTGCGCGGCCAGACAGCGGCGGATATGCCCCCGGTGCTGCGCAAGGATCTGGATATTACGCATTCTGGCGGCACGGCCGGATTTGTCATGAATCTGGAAAAAGGCAACTGCACCATCCCGTCCGTGGGGGCCGCACTGAATGATTATGTCTGGTGCCACTCCACGGTCCTGAATAGCGCCGCCTTTGGTGGCGGCCAGCATGTGGCGCAGGCCAGCATGGCGCAGAGACCCGCCAATGCGCTGGCGGACGGCAAAGGCTCCCGCTCCCAGATCTGGGCCGGGTATGATGAAACCCGTGATGATACCGGCCAGCCTTCCAATATTGCAGGCAGTCTGGTGGGGCGGGAAATTGATGTTTATGCCAACGCGGATGATCCCAATAACTGGCGTATTGGCCTCCAGCTTCAGATTGCCGGAGCAGGCAGCACCGGCACCCCCGGCCGCATTGGCAAAGGCATTGCGCTGGGCAATAATGACAGCACAAGTGCGTATGGCATCATGATTGATGCGGCAGGCCGGTTTGATACTGCGGGGATTGACCTCTCCCGCAGCACGCCGGTCAATAATGCGCCGGTGCTGAACATTGGCGCAAACCGGAATCTTGCGTTTAGTGATGATCACAAACCACATTTTCAGTTTGATTCTGCTGCCTATACCCTGCGCTACTGGTATGACACCACGCCGCTGTTTTCCGTCGGCATGAACGGGGATGTCACCACCGCGATTGCCAACCCCGGCAGTGGTGTGGCGTGGACACTGGGCGGACAGGCGCTGATCGGCCTCAATCTGAGCAGCCTGACTACACCGGAGGCCATGCGTCTGGGGGCAGGGCAGGCCCTCTCATGGGAACCAACGGCTGTTGTGCAAACCCGTTTTGCTGACGGCAAACTGACAGAGCAGGTCGCCGCCGGAGTGGCCCGCACGCTGGACACGCAGGGGAATGAGACCATTCCCGGTGCCGCCCATAACAGTCAGACGGTCGTCAGCCTCAGCCAGCCCACCGCATCCGCTTTTGTGGCACAGGGTAAGGCCGCCATCGGGCTGGATACCACGAGCCTTACCGCACCGGATGCGCTGCGTCTTGCCGGCGGGCAGGCCGTATCGTGGGAGCAGACGGCAGCCGTGCAAACCCGTTTTGCCAACAGCACATTGCAGGATACATGGGGCGGGGCGGTTCTGCGCACGCTGGACCAGAGCGGGAATGAAACCGTGACGGGCAGCACCCTGAACAGCGGCATGACCACCCATGTAAACAACAGTTCCGCCAGTGCTGTGACAGTGACTGGCACGGCTGGCATCGGGGTCAATCTGTCCGGGCTGGCAACAGCGCAGGCTCTGCGGCTGGGCAGCGGTCAGGCTGTGGCGTGGGAGCCTACGGGGGTCATCACCACCGGCTACACCGCCACCGGTCTGCGGGACGCCAATGGCAGCACAACCCTGCGCGCGCTGGATACAGCAGGGAATGAAACGCTGAGCGGTGCTTTAACCCCTGCGGCAGGTGTCCGCCTGCCCACCTTCTCCCGTGCGGCCATCAAAGGCATGAGCAACCTGCCCATTGGCACCACCCTGTACGATGCGGATGACGATACCCCGGCCATCTACACCTCCGCCGGGTGGAAACTGGCGACGCTCAGCGCGATTCCCTGATCCCTGATTGTCTGAGCGTCCGCTCACGCCCGGTCTCCGGCCCTCTCAGGCTGTAAAAACGGCGCGGGGGCGGCCCGGCAGGCGGCTAAAAAAGACGGATTGATCAAAGATAGCTTCCGTAATCTTATAACATTTATCCTTCATGGGAATAAGTGTTATTATTTTTGAGAAAACCTGACTCAAAAAAGGTTTTTCAGATCCCTCCGGGTGGAAACAGAATGCCCTGCCGCACTTACAGGCACAGCATTTTTCCTGTAGAACGGCAGCCAGTGACATTTTTCAGACATATTTCATCATAGCCCTTTCACGGCTGCCGCTCAGACCTGTTCAGCTCAATGGATCTCAAACGTCATGGCGCAAATTATCGTCTCCTCCGGTCAGTCTTCCTCCGGCCTGACCATCAGCGGGAATGACTCCCTGCTCGTTCAGTCTGGCGGCACAGTGCAGAATACTGTTCTGCAGGGCAGTGAAAACGGCATGGGCAACGGCCCGACGGAAGAGGTGCAGGGCAGCAGCATCGGCACACAGATTGGCAGCGGCTCCCAGACGATTGACGCTGGCGGCTCCGCCCTGAGCGCCTCGGTCGGCTCGGACGGTGTTCAGGCTGTGCAGAACGGCGGGTCCGCCAGCTTCACCACAATCCAGAGTGGCGGGGAAGTTGACGTCGGGGATCAGGAGGCAGATCCGGACGCCGCTCTGGCCGTTATCACTTCCGCAACCGTCCAGTCCGGTGGTGAGCTTGATATTTATAATCAGGGCGTCGCGTCCGGCACAGTGGTTTCCTCCGGCGGAGGGCTGGATATTGCCGAAGGCGGGCTGGCGTCCGGCGATACTATTCTCTCAGGCGGTGTTCTGCTTGTCGGGCTGGGTGGGTCCGCCACGCATGAGACGGTTCAGGCTGGCGGCCTGATTATCAAATATGCCGGTGCAACGCTCACGGACACCAACACAGATGGCGTTCTAGCCGGTGTTGTTGTGATGAATGATGATGATAGCGTGGTGTCCTCATGGCTTCAGTCCGGAGATGCAACGCTCAATAATCTCGATCTGTCCACATTAAGTGGCCCAAATGAGTATGAAGGGCTGGATGTGTTTGTCGGGGGTGGAGAAACCGTCAACACCCTGACGCTGAACTCCGGCATGGACGTCGATATTGCCGGCACCGTGAACGGCCTGACGAGCGGATACGCCGATGTCTTTCAGGGTGGCGTTCTGACGGGTGTTATCTCTTCTGTTGAGGTGACAAATCAGGGTGGCCTGATTTCCGGCGCAACGCTGACCCAGAGCGCCAGTCTGGTCAATTCGGGCGGACTGGTTGCGCAGGTCACGGTGGAGAGCGGCTCCTTTGTGACGATTGGCATGCAGCCGCAGCAGGACGATGATGATGATGACGGCCCCACCCTGCCTGCCGCACAGGCTTCGGGCATGGTCGTTCTCTCCGGCGGGCAGATGACGGTTCTCTCCGGCGCGAGTATTGCCGGGGATACCATTTCTTCCGGCGGCTTTGTGTATCTGTCCGCCGGAGCCTCCGCGTCTCATGAAACCATTGCCGATGGCGGTATTCTGATCCGTGAAGGCAATACGACCGTCAGCAGCATAGATGGCACGCTGGCCGGGCTTGTGGTGGCGGACAACAGGGGGGCTGTCAAACAGGTCTTCTTCCAGTCGGGCTCTGCCACGCTCAGTGGCCTCACGCTGGATATAGGCAGTGTAGCTCCGTCCGGCGGCACCGTGACAGTGGGGTACGGTGAAACGGTTGAAAGCCTGACCCTGACGGGCAGCAGCTACACCACCCTTAATATTGCAGGCACAGTATCCGGCCTGACGGCAGCGGGCACGCAGGCAACCCTCCTGCAGGGCGGCGTTCTGGGCGGTACCCTTGCCAGAAGCAGCCAGACCGGCGTGAACTGGTTCTCCGTGACGAATAGTGGCGGCAGCATTTCCGGTGCGGTTCTGACCAGCGGTGTGAGCCTCGCGAATGCCTCTGGCCAGATTGACGGGCTGACAGTGGCCAGCGGGGCCACGCTGTCATCAAATGATATGAACATGACCGGGGTTGTCGTGCAGAGCGGCGGCACGCTCCGGATTGATTCCGCAACCGATATCGGGTCCGCAGGCGGGGTGCTGGATATTGGCGCCAGCCTGTTTCTGGGTCAGGGCATCAGCGCTGTCGAGTCTGGCGGCAGTCTTATTGTGTCCAGTGACGGTACTGTGGTGCAGACGTACACGCTGGACACCTCGGACGGCACACCCATTCTGCTGAATACAAGCAATGTCGCCATTTACGGGGAGACAAACTATACGCTGGCGGCGGGGCAGATTGTCTCTGCCGGGCAGATATCCTCCGGGTATGTTGTCAGCGCCGCAGGTGTGCAGATGGTGTCCGCCGGTGGCACCAGCCTCAGCACCACCATTCTTGGCAGCGGGCAGGAAGTGGTTTTTTCCAGTGGGGTGGCATCCGGCACGATTGTTCATTCGGGCGGGACGGAGACCATCAGCGCTGGTGGGTCGGCTGTCGGAGGCGTGATTTCCTCTTATGGGTCTGAGGTGATCTCAGCCGGTGGTTCCTCCCTGCAGACCGACATCCTGTCTGGGGGCGCCCAGAATGTGACCACTGGTGGCACCGCATGGTCCGCCACGGTTGAAACGGGCGGCACGCAGACTGTCAACGGCGGGACTGCGTCCGGCACACAGGTCAGCGGATATCTGTCTGTTTATGGTGGTCAGACTGTCTCTGCCGTGGTGTCCGGCGGCGCGACGGAAAATGTTGTCAGTGGTCAGGCGGTTGCCACCACCGTGCAGAGCAACGGCCAGATGGAGGTTGCACAACACGGTTCGGCTGTGAGTGCCGTTGTAGAAACTGGCGGGTTCCTGACAGATGCGGCCGGGGTGATAACCGGGACTACCGTCCAGTCCGGCGCAACGGCGCAGGTTTACGGGGCATCGTCTTACGTCTGGAGCAATGGCAGTTCGGTTGCAAGCACGGTTGTTGGCTCTGCGGTGTCAGACACCGTTCTGTCTGGCGGTGCCCTGCTGGTCGGTTCTGGCGGACGTGCGTCCGGGGATGTCATTTCCTCCGGTGGCTATGTGGAAGTGCTGTCCGGCGGCACCATTGCCAATGAGTCCGTGCAGAGTGGCGGCGTGATTATTCTGGATAACGGCGGCACCGTAACAGGCACCAATACCTCCGGTGTGCTGGCGGGCGTTGTGGTGCGGGACGGGCAGGGGAGCCTGATTTCCGCCATTGTGCAGTCGGGTGACAACACGGTCCATTCGCTGGATCTCACCTCGGTCGGCAGCGCCAATGTGGTCCACAGTACTCTGGTTGCTTCGGGTGAGACGGTCAGCGGTCTTTCGATCGGGAATTCCGGACTGTACAGCTATCAGAACACGCTGAGCATCGGGGGTGTTGTTTCCGGTCTTGCGATCAGGAACGTGAATACGACGATCCTGTCCGGGGGCGTGCTTGAGGGAGATGTCGCGCTGACAGGCGGCACAAACTCCAGTGAGACTCTTTACCAGTATACTTCTGTTGAGAATTCGGGCGGAACGGTATCCGGCGCGGACATTTTTCAGAATATCACACTACGGAATGAAAGTGCTGGTATTCTGAGCCACGTCACCATTCATAGTGGCGCGACGCTTCAGACGGTGGGGAACACTCTTTCTGACGTGCTCGTGCAAAGTGGCGGCACGATAGAGGGCTCTTTCCAGAGCGGTACCGGCCAGACGGGCGGCACTCTGGATGTTGGAGCGCACTTCGTAACAGATTCTAATCTGTCAACAACGGTTGAGAATAACAAATTCTCTCTCTCAAGCTCAGGCACACTCCTTGAGCAGTTCAATATTGCTCTTTCTTCTGATGCGCAGACTGGTGAAACCGGCGTTCTTCTGGCGGGCAATAATGGATATTCTACAGTCGCGGAAGGGTACGTTGTCAGCGCGGGCCAGACATCAACCGGGCTGGTGGTGCCGGGTTCTCATGCGCTGGAGGTTGAGGCTGGTGGCACCAGTGTAGACGCCACGCTGTCTTCCCCCGCCAGCAACGGGTCCGGGACGATGGAAGATGTGTGGGGCAGCAGCCTTAGCACGCATGTCCAGAGCCAGACACAGCAGGTTATTCACTCAGGGGGCGTCAGCCTTCAGGCGACAATTCAGGACCACGCACAGCAGACCGTTCAGTCGGGCGGTGTTGCGTCCGGCGCCACACTGAGCGGGTGGTTTGCAGAGCAGACTGTGCAGAGTGGCGGCAATGCTGTCAGTGCGGTGCTGTCAGACGGCGCGCAGCAATATGTTGACACGGGCGGTTCCGCGCTCAGCACAACACTGGCGTCCGGAGGTGAAGAAGTGATTTATTCGGGTGCGATTGCATCCGGGACCGACATTCAGTCCGGCGGGGTCACCTATGTCTACCAGCAGGCTACGCTGGATGGGTTTACCGTTGAAAATGGCGGCAGCCTGAGCGCGTATGGTCAGGTGCTGCACGGGACTGTGGAGAGCGGTGGCACCCTGAACTTTTTGAGCGCGTTGTCCGCGTCCGGCGGCAGTGTGGTGGCTACGGGCGTGACGGTGGATCTCGGGGCGCATATGACATTTGCCTCCGGTCTGTCCGGCCAGATTGAAAATAATACGCTGGTGCTGACCAGCGGTGGCGTCGCGGTGGAAAGTTTTGCCCTTGGTAACCTGCCGCCCAATGCCGGAGGGGAAGCCCCTTTGCTGAAAGAAGTCACGTCCGGCTTCCAGACTTATTATGAACTGGATGATGGCACGCCCTGCTATTGCCCCGGCACGCTGATTGCCACCACCCGTGGCGAGGTTGCGGTGGAAGATCTGAAAATCGGGGACCGTGTGGTAACGGCCTCCGGCAAACGCCGCCCCATCCGCTGGATTGGTAACCGGGCGTATTCCGGCCGCTTTGCCGCGACCAACCCGGATGTTCTGCCCATTCTGTTCCGGGCCGGGTCACTCGGGGTCGGGGCCTCGGGCGAGGCTCTGCCACGGCGGGATTTAAGGGTCTCCCCGCTGCACGCCATGTATCTGGAGGGCGTTCTGGTGCCCGCGCAGGCGCTGGTGAATGGCACGTCCATTGTGCGGCTGACGCAGGTGGATCACGTGGCGTATTTCCATGTTGAGCTGAAAACGCATGACATTCTGCTGGCGGAAGGTGCTCCGGCGGAAAGTTTTGTGGATGATGATAGCCGCGGCATGTTCCACAACGCGCATGAGTATGCGGAGTGCTACCCCAATGAGCGTAAAGCCACCGTGCAGTATTGCGCGCCACGGGTGGAAGACGGCGCGCAGCTTGAGGCCATCCGCCAGCGCCTGAACAGCCTGCCGGTGGCGCAGTGCGTCAGCACAGCCCGCGCCGGATAAGCCGGATGCGGGAGTGTCTCCCTCAGGGAGACGCCCCGCAGCTTGCCGGAAGGGTGTAGGGTGTCCTCACTAAAACCCCCAGCAAAGTCTAAGGGAACGCAATCCCGGCGCGGAAAGACTCTGCCAAAGCCCCAGCCAAACCTTCAGCCAGTGAAGGGTGCGCGCGCATCTGGGCCGAAGCCAGACACTGCGCCTAAACCTCAGCTTAAGCCTGAGCCGGAGGCCCCGCGCCAGAAGAAGCGTGATGTAGCTTCTGAGGTCCGGAAACCGCGTGCGCGGAAAACTGCCGTAAAACTGGCGGCCTCGCCCCGTGTCGGGCCAGCGCTGGCGCGCCTGCGCGCACGCCAGAGAGCGGCATCTGCCAGAAGAACACGCGCAAAACAGCCGGAACAGAAAGCCGCTCCGGAGCGGATCTCTCAGGCAAAGCCGCGCAGCCGGAAACCGGACGGCAGGACAGCACCAGTCTCACCTGCGGTTCTTCAAAAAGCCCGCGCCCCTAAAACAGAGAGCGCGAAACCTTCCGGGGGCACACTGGCGCAGACCACATCCGTCACACCGCCGCAGGCCATAAAAGCGGAACAGCCTTCCGGGCCGCGCTTCCCGCCTTTGCGGGGGCATCTGGACGTGCGGGAGCGCGGGCGGCTGGCGGGCTGGGCCAGTGATGGTTCCGGCAGGCCGGTGCGGCTGCGGGTGCTGGATAATGGCATAACGCTTGGCACAGTGCTGGCGCAAACCTTTCGGGCTGATTTGAAAAAAGCCGGATTTGGCGAGGGTCAGTGCGCCTTTGAATTTATTATTGAAGGCGGCCTGTCCGACACGGAAGATCATGCCATCCGCGTGGAACGGGTGGAAGATCACGCGGCCCTTGTCGGCTCCCCGTGGATTGTCCGGGCAAAACGCCAGCCTGTGGCCCCGGCGCGGGCCGTCGCCCCGCTGCCGTTACCATCAGCAGAGTGCGGGCAGGGCTATCTGGATTATGTGGACCATCGGCGTGTCTGCGGCTGGGCGCAGGATGCCGCGCGCCCCCACCTGCCGGTAACAATACAGATTCTGGATAATGGTGTTCTGGTCACGCGGGTTTTGGCAAACCGCTACCGGGGGGATCTGGATGTGGCCGGGTCTGGCGGTGGCCGACACGGGTTTGACTGCCTTCTGCCTGTGCCCTTTACCCCCACAGAGCGGCATGTGATCCGCGTCCTGCGGGATGAAGACGGCGTGGAACTGCGCGGCTCCCCGTGGGTCCTGGACCCTGTTGCGGAGCTTGGGGCGGATGTGCAGGACGCCTTTGCCCGTATTGTCCAGAATCTGCATGGCCGAAAAAACTCTGAGCAGGCGCTGGGGTTTCTCATGGAGCAGGTGACAGCGCTGAGGCAGAAAATAGCGGATCAGGCGACGGGCCGCCCCCGCAAGGCACAGGAGCGCGACCATGCTGTGCGCTCTGGCACCCGTGCAGCCGGGAAAGCGAAGGCACAGGCGGCAGGGCGTATCCTGTTTGTGGATGACTATTTTCCCGATCCAACGCGGGATGCCGGGTCTCAGGCCATTTTTTCCCACATGCAGGCGGCGCAGGCACTGGGGCTGGAGGTGGTGTTTGCTGCGTCCCGGGAGCAGGTTGCGCCCCCGGCTGCACGCGCCCTGCTGGAGCGGGCGAAAATATCGGTCTGGAGCCTGCCCTTCTGTGCGTCGGTTGAGGAAGGGCTGAGGCTGGAACAGCACGGTTTTGCCTGCGTGTATCTGCACCGTGTGGGGATTGTGTCCCGCTATATGGATCTGGTGCGGCTGTACCAGCCCAAAGCGCGCGTGATCTATAGCGTGGCGGACCTGCATTTCCTGCGGCTGGAGCGGCAGGCGCGGGAAATGGAACAGCCGGAACTGCTGCCCCGCGCAGCCAGAGTACGGCTGCTTGAAGGGCTCGGCGCATTGCAGGCCAATGTCACGCTGACCCATTCCCCCGTAGAGGCTGCGCTGCTGCACCAGCTTGCGCCGGGCGCGCGGGTTTGCATCGTGCCATGGTGCGTGCAGGCCGTGCGCAAAAAGCCACGTCTGGCCGGGCGGCGCGGCGTGGTGTTTGTGGGGCATTACGCCCATGTGCCGAATGTGGATGCCGCATTCTGGCTGGTGCGGGAGGTCATGCCGCTGGTCTGGGCGTATGCGCCGGATATGCCATGTGTGCTGGTGGGTAGTTCCATGCCGCCTTCCGTGCAGGCGCTGGCAGGCCCGCAGGTGCAGGCTCTGGGGCATGTGCCGGATCTGGCGCCGCTTTATGCGCAGATGCGGGTGGCGGTTGCGCCCCTGCGGTTTGGGGCTGGCGTGAAAGGCAAGGTGCTGGACAGTTTTGCGGCGGGCCTGCCGTGCGTCATGACGCCTGTGGCGGCTGAGGGCCTCGCTCTGCCGGAAATTTTGCAACCCCTTGTGGCACGGGATGCCGCCGGGTTTGCGCGCGTGATTCTCGCATTGCAGGACGATGCGCGGGCAACGGCTGTGGCGCAGGCCGGGTGGCAGTTTGTAAAAGAGCATTTCTCCCGGAAAACCATAACAGGCAGCCTGAAAACAGTCTTTTTATGACGATTTCGTGCTGCCGCGTGTTCTGCTTGATCCGGCCGCCGCCGCTCCTGTAATCTGCCTGCGGGATTGTCCCGACCCCAAAAAGGCAGACAGGATTCATGACAAAAAAAGCAAAAATTGTCCTGCTTGCAGGTGGCCTTCTCTTTGGAGGCGCACTGCTTCCCTCCCACACGCCCGCACACGCCAGAACAGTGCATTTTACCCCGGATACAAACAGCGCTGTGGTTTCCGGCACTGTGGAAGGAACGGAGATGATCCCGTTCCGGCTGGCTCTGCGCGAGGGGCAGCGGCTGGATGTGCAGTGCCATTCCCGCAAGAAGGGGATCTTCTTTGTCGTCAAAGACCCGACCGGCGCTGTGATTTATAAGAGTGCGGAAAGCCCGCAGCCCGACAGGTGGACCGGGCAGGCCAGTGCGCCCGGCCGGTATACGCTGGCGGTCTACCAGCAGCACCCGGCCACCCGTAAGGGCCAGACGGCGTTTTTCCGGCTGCATCTTACGGTTGCGGAAGCCTCAGCCGCCGGTTTTCTCCCGTAACGCGGCCAGCGCCATTGTGGTGGCGTGCGTCAGCGGTGCGGGCAGGGCAGTCAGCGGGAACCAGTCCAGACCGCCATGTTTGTGCGGTTCCTGCACACGCGCCTGCCCGGTAAAGCCGGACACGGTATAAACAGGGGCAACCCAGTGCGTGCCCGCAACCGCGTCAATCTGGTCCACAACACAGAGCAGGGCTGGCTGGTGGATCACCAGCCCGGTTTCCTCCAGAACTTCCCGCGCAACGGCGGCGGGAACGGTTTCAAACGCATCGACCTTGCCGCCCGGCAGGCCCCAGCACCCGGCTTCCGGCGCGCGCAGGCGGCGCAGGAGCAGAATGCTCCCCTCCTGCAAAATCAATGCGCCACAGCCTAGTCGGGGTTCTCTCATTCGGCGGGTCCTTCTGGTCCGGGGGTGGAGTGCCCTGCATATCCCGCTGCGGACTTTTACAAAACAGTGTGGTACACCCCCACCCTGCGGTGCGGGCAAAAAACTGCCTGACACGGGAGCGGGGCGAGACAGGAAGGCAGGGTGCGGACATGACGGTGGGGGAAACTTTCAAGGCTCTTCTGGACCGGGCCAATGAGAGCATTGCTGTCAAAATGACCATGCTGTTTGGCAGCATCTGGTGCGTGTACGTGTTTTTTGTGTTCTCGCTGATCCCGGTTCTGGTGCCGCAATGGCAGAATACCCTGCTCTATATCAGCAACTGTATCCAGCTTGTCGCGTTACCAGCGCTTATGGTGGGCAATGCCGTGCTGAGCCGGGGCGCGGACAAGCGGGCGGCGGAAGACCATCAGGCGCTGCTGGAAATCCTGTCAGATGTGCGGGAGGAACTGGCGGACCTGAAGGATCGTACCGCAGGCCTCGCGCAAAGCACATCGGAAGCGCTGCAACGGCCTGAGCTGGAAAACGTGTCCATTTCCGACCAGACTTTTGTGGATGTGGAAGGCCAGAACAGCCGCGTGACGGACTGACTGGTGACGGACTAAATGGTAACTGACTGGCTGGCGACTGACGGGCTGGTGACTGACTGACGGTCTGGCAGACCCGCCTGCGGGGCCTGCCGGAAAAATAGAACGGGCCGTTTCCGGCATGCAGGAGGCAGGCTTTTGCGGGAGTGCTGCGCATGACGTCTCTGGGCCTTTTCGCGCTGGTTATTGGACTGGCTTCTCTTTTTGCCCTGCTGAATGAGCGCCTGCTCCGGCTGCCGCTGACCATTGGTATTCTGGTGTTTTCCCTGCTTGCTGCGGCCCTGCTGCTGCTGGCGGAGGCTGTGCTGCCCGGTTCTGGCGCGGCACAGGCGCGTGCCCTGCTGGCGCAGATTGACCTGCCGCACACCTTGCTGGATGGCGCGCTGGCCTTCCTGCTGTTTGCCGGGGCGCAGACGGTGGATGTGCGGGCCTTATGGGGGCGCAGATACTCCGTGCTGGCGCTGGCCGTGCTGGGCACGCTTCTGGCGGTTCTGCTGTTTGCAGGCGGGATCTGGGGCGTTTTTGGCCTGCTGGGCTTTTCCATCTCCTTTCCATGGTGTGTGGTGCTGGGTGCTATTCTGGCCCCGACAGACCCTGTCTCCGTAGTGGGGATGCTGCGGCGGCTGGGGCTGCCCGGCCCCATACAGGCCCTGTTTGCGGGGGAAAGTCTGCTGAATGATGGCGTGGGCGTGGTGATTTTTACCGTAGCCCTCAGCGTGGCGATTGATGGTGGCTCGGCCCATGCCACCCGCCTTGCGGAAGCCTTTATGTGGGAAGTTGGCGGGGGCCTGCTGGTGGGGCTTGCGGGGGGTGGTCTGGCGCTGGCGGCGTTACGGGCCGTGCGCGATCATCATGTGGAACTGCTGATCTCTCTGGCACTGGCCAGCGGGGTCTACAGCGGTGCCGCCGCGTGGGGCATGTCCGGCCCGATTGCGGTTGTTGCGGCGGGGCTGATGCTCGGCGCACCCGTTGCGCAGGCGGCGCTGACACCGCAGGGCCGGATGGACCTCGCCGGGTTCTGGAGCCATGTGGATGAGGTTCTGAACGCCCTCCTGTTTGTTATTATCGGGCTCCAGCTCGTGGCCCTCAGCTTTGCCCTGCCGGTTGTTGCGGCCGCCTGTATCGCGCTGCCGCTGGCGGTGCTGGTGCGCGGGACCAGCGTGCTTCTGGCCACACTCCCCCTGTATGTTCTGCGCAGGGAGCGTCTGGGTGTGCTGGCGGTGCTGACGGGCGGCGGCCTGCGGGGCGGTATTTCTCTGGCGCTGGCCCTCAGCCTGCCCGCCGGGCCGGAGCGGGAGCTGCTTTTGTGTGTCAGCTATAGTGTTGTTGTGTTCACCATTCTTGTACAGGGCATGACCATTCAGCCACTGGTGCGGAAATTTTATCCGGTCGGCCAGACCGGAGCAGAGAAAGGATAAACCCTGATGCGGGTGTGCGCTCACGCACGGCAGATCTTGCTGGCCACTGTTGTTTTTTCGGGCGTGCTGCCCGTTGCCGCCCGTGCACAGGCAGCAGGGGAGGAGACGCAGGCCCGCAGCCCGGTGGCGGAGCGTGATGTGCAGCAAAGCGCTCCGGCAACGTCCTCCCGGCGTGCGCGGGCCGGGAAGCTCGGCCATGTAGCAGCCGGTCACGCAGCAAAAGGGTCGGGTGGTGTGCGCGCCGGAAGGGGTGTTCAGGCGCACCCGGCCGCATCCGGCCCGGTGCAGGCGCAGGGGGCGGAGCATGTGGACGTGCATGCGGACCCTGTGGCGCTGCACGCAGGCGGCGGGCTGCTGCGGCCGCAGGATGCGCCAAAGGCGATCAGCGTTGTGGGGGCGGATTTTATCGGGCGGCAGGCTCCGTCCGCCACGGCGTTTGATCTGGTGGCTCTGCTGCCGGGGGCCAATGTGGCCTCGTCCGACCCGCTGGGTTTTTCTCCCCAGACCAATATTTCCGTGCGCGGCCTGAACGGGGATGCCATTGGCTATGTGCTGGAAGGCGCACCGCTGAACGATATTGCTTATTACACCGGCTACCCCAGCCAGTTTGCCGATAGTGAGAACTATGACAGCATTGCCCTCCAGCAGGGGGCCGCGGATCTGGACAGCCCGGTGTTGAACGCGGCAGGCGGGCTGATGAGCCTGCGCTTCCGCACCCCGGCGGAAAAGGCCGGGGGGCAGGTGGATATCTCCTATGGCTCCTATGACACCAACCGCGAATATATCCGGCTGGAGAGTGGCGAGATTGGCAAAACCGGCCTGCGCGGCTTTGTCTCTTACTCCCACGCGGCCAGTGATAACTGGCGCGGGCCGGGGCGGGATGTGCGCCAGCATGTGGACTTCAAGCTGCAAAAGGACTGGGGGCGGGGGAACACGGTCTCGCTCCTCGGCTCATGGAATCAGGCGATTGACAGTTATTACCAGCAGGTTTCCAAAGAAAGCTGGGCGCAGGACGGGATTCACGGCGCGAATAATCTGGCCCGGCGCTATGATATGACCAATGCGGCGGCGGGCACGGATTACTGGCGGTTGTATCGCCAGCCCGAGCGCACGCTCTATCTGGCCGCGCCGGTCAGCCTGCATCTGGCGCATGGCCTGACGCTAAAAGCCACGCCCTACGCGCAGGGCGCTTATGGCAACGCCCCCGGCGGCACGCAGATCCCGACGTCCGGCCTGTATAACGGCACCCAGCCTCTGGCGGATGCCCTGACGCTGCCCAGCACGCAGGATGGCTGGGCGACTGTCCGGGCGGATTATACCCAGCGCAGCTACCGTTCCGGCTTTACCGCCGCACTGGACTGGAAGCGCGGCGTGAATGATCTGGTGCTGGGTTACTGGTATGATTATTCCGACGATACTGAAAAGCAGCAGTTTACCGCTGTGTCCGATGGAGGATATGCCGCCAATATCTGGGGCAATGGCGGGGTGAGCGGCATCCATCTGTCCGATGGGTCTCTGTTGCTGGGCACCAATAACCACACCGTGACGCAAACCAATGCGCTGTTTCTGGGTGACCGGCTTTCCCTGCTGCATGACCGGCTTTTGCTGACGGCAGGCTTTAAGGAAGTGATGATGACGCGCACCGGCACCAACGCCATGCCGGGTGCGGCCTATCATGCCAACACCAACAGCGCGGTGCCGCTGCCGCGTCTGGCGGCGCGTTTCCAGATTACGCCGCATCATCAGGTGTTTTTCAGTGCGACCACCAATTTCCGTACCCCTGCGGAAACAGCGTTGTATGATGTGTTTGACCCGACCTCCGGCCAGACGGAAAGTAAGGGCAGCACGCATGTCAAAAACGAATATTCCATCTCGGAAGAGCTGGGTTACCGCTACGCGGATGATCGGTTTGTGGGCAGCGTCACGCTGTTCAACTACAATTTTACAAACCGGCAGGTTGCAACGCTGATTTCAGAAAACGGCTCTTTTGTGCAGTCCACCATGAACGCGGGCGGGCAGACCAGCCGGGGCGTGGATGTGGAGTTTGGCCTGCGCCCCTGGCATCACCTCAGCCCGTATGTTTCGGGCGAGTATCTGCACGCCACCATTGATAATGATATTGAAACGAACGGAGACCTGCTGCCCACACGCGGCAAAACCGCCGTGCGCAGCCCGACACTTCAGGCAGCGGCAGGCCTGACGTACGATGACGGGCACTTTTTTGGCACAGCGACCGTCAAATATACCGGCCACCAGTATGCGACGTTCATGAATGATGAGCGCATGTCGGACCATGTGACAGGCAATCTGGCCGTGGGTTACCGGCTGGCGGATGTGGCGATGCTGCACAAGCCGGAATTCCGCATGAATTTTATCAATATCAGTAACCAGCATTACCTGTCCGGCGTGGCGGACCCGACGCTGAACGCAAAGGACACGACGGGCCGTTACGGCACAACTCTTGCGGGCAGTGCGCCGGATTATTACGTGGGGGGCGGGTTTGCGGCCTTGTTTACCGCCTCTACAGGGTTCTGAGAGGCATGTCCGGTCTGCCGTCCCGCCTGCTGCGTGATCAGCCCTCCGAAGCCTCTTCGGCCCAACTGCCTGCGGTGGTGTCTGGCGGGGCGGGTCACCCCGGCGCACCCGGCCAGTTTGGCGTGCATGGCGTGCAGGAAAAGCGGGACTGGCCGCCGCTGACGGAGGCGGAAGTGGCGTCTGTGCTGGCGCATTATCCCGCCCTGCCGCCGGTTGCCGCGATCCTCTGGCACAGTATGCGCCCCTTTTCCGCCGCCGGGATTGTGCAGATGCAGGGGGCATTTCCGGAAACCGTTGTGGTCAAACGCCACCATGCGCAGTTGCGCAGCGTGGCAGCGCTGGAGGCCGAGCACGCCTTTATGCGGCATCTTGGCGCGCGGGGGCTTTCGGTCAGCACAGTGTTGCGCACTGGTGGCGCTGGCAACGGCGCATCTGCGCTGACGCAGGGCCAGTGGACGTATGAGGTTTTTCTGCCTGCGCAGGGCGAGGATCTGTACCGGGAGACCATGTCCTGGCAGCCCTACCAGTCTTTGGACCATGCGCGGGTGGCGGGGGCGGAACTGGCGCGGTTGCATAAGGCGGCGGAGGGGTTTGAGGCTCCGGCGCGGGGGGAGGCCTGCCCGCTTGTCTCCAGTATGGTGGCGGTCGGGCAGGAGGATTTTTTGCCCGCATTGCGCGCATGGGCTGTGCGGCAGCCGGGGCTGGCGCAGCAACTGGCTGGCCGGGCGTGGGAGCAGGATGTGCAGGCGGCGCTGGGCCCGTTTCATGCCGTCCTGCGTCCGCTGCTCGGCGCGGTTAAACCCTGCTGGGGGCACGGTGACTGGCATGGTTCCAACCTGCTCTGGGCGCCGGGGCCTGCCGCCGGGATATGCAGCGTCCTGGATTTTGGCATGGCGGACCGCACCTGCGCGGTGTTTGACCTTGCCGTGGCGCTGGAGCGCAGCGGGGTGATGTGGCTGGATCTGTCTGGCCCGGATGTGGTGGTGTATCCGCAGATACAGGCGCTGCTGGAGGGCTACCAGAACGTGCGGCCCCTGAGTGCGGCGGAACGCGCCCTGCTGGTGGCGTTTCTGCCGCTGGTGCATGTGGAGTTTGCGCTCTCGGAAGTGGCGTATTTTGGCACGTTGCTGAAGGATGCGGCCTCGGCGGAGGTTGCCTATACGGAGTATCTGCTGGGCCATGCCCGCTGGTTTGCCGGGGATAAAGGCCGCGCCCTGCTGGACTGGCTGCCTGCGGCGCTGGCTCGTGGTGCGGCTGCTGCACCATGAGCCTGACAGAACTGTTTGCCGTGCTGTTCAGTGCCGCGGGGGTGTGGCTCACGGGCCGCAGAGCCATGCTGTGCTGGCCCGTCATGCTGGTGGCGTCCCTGCTGTATGGCGTGGTGTTCTGGCAGGCGCATCTCTATGCGGATACGGGGTTGCAGGGCGTGTTTGCAGCGCTTTCCCTTTATGGCTGGTGGGGCTGGCTGCGGGGCGTGCGGGACGAGGGCGCGGTGCAGATTGTCCAGCCCTCCCGTGCCACTGTGCTGCGTGGCGTGGCGCTGAGCCTTGCCGCCGGGCTGCTGATGGGGGCAGTCCTGTTCCGCTGGACGGATGACCCCAACCCCGTGCTGGATGCGCTGCTGAGTGTGTTCAGCGTGCTCGGGCAAATCTGGATGGCCCGCCGCTATCTGGCCTGCTGGGTGGTCTGGGTGGCGGTGGATATCGTCTACACGGCGTTGTTTGTGATGCGTGATCTGTATCTGACGGCAGGCCTCTATGCCGCTTTTGTCGTGCTGGCCGTTATGGGGTGGACCCAGTGGCGGGCTGCGGCACGCAAGACCGGGGCTAATCCTGCCGGTTAATCGGCTGTCACCTGCGGGGGCGTGTGTCGGGCAGCATACGCGTGAGCATTAGCGTGGCGTATGGTCAGAAACGGGCTGGCTGGGCAGAGTGTAGGTAATTGTGGTCTCGATATCATAATGCCCGAGTGAACCATTCTTTTTTATAATGGCATCTGGTACGGCCGGCATCTGCTGTCCCGCGAAAAGAGCGATGGTTGCTCTGTCCAGATCAGCAAAGCCTGTGGATTTTTCAAGTCTCACGCTTTTCACAGAGCCTGCTGCATTTATCACAACATAGACGCTGCATGACCCCTGCTCTCCGGCCTGTCTGGCGTTGTCCGGGTAAATTTGTCTTGCATGAATCCAGTCCATCACATGTTTGCCGTAAGCCTGCATGTCCGCAGAGGCGGGGGCAGGATGTGGTGCCGGAATCAGGCTATAATGTGCTGTGAGCTTCTGCGGGGTATCTGCGCTGCTGGTGTAGAGCGCCCTGATGAAAATTGTATAGCGCAGATCTGGAAAAATCCCAGGCAGAGCAGGGAGCGTGGCGTTTTGGAAGGTGCCGGTTGCCGCGGCATCCAGATAAAAATTACCAGTTGTGCTGTGGCGTCTCAAGGCATGCACATGGCCTGCCTTGTCGATATCAAGAGACAGGAGCACTGTGCCGGGCGGGCAGTGCTCCTGCACACAGGCGTCGGGGATGTAAATTTTGCGGTTCATCCACCGTGCCAGACTGTGTCTGTAGGATGCGTTTTCCGCAAGACGCAGGTTTTGCTCATCCGAGGCGGTGGCAGGTGTTGAGGCTGGTATAGTCTGCGCCTGTGCCTGCACAGGGAAGAATGCGGCAGCCGTAACGGCCAGCAGAAGGCTGGCGGTTATTCCGGAGAGGAGCGTGCGGCTCAGGGAATGTGTCAGGCACTGTTGGGGCGTCATACGGAAATCCTGAAACGAGACGAACCCTGCATGCGCAGGGAAAGAAGGAACCACATCGCCTTCTACAAAATTCTGGAAGCCTCGCCCATTGTGTGCTCCGCAGCGAGTGCCCTGATTCTGCTCCACGCGCGAGGGTGCAGGCAGGGTGGCGCAGGGGGTGTGTTGTAAGGAAGCCGCAGAAATCCGGCATTCCAAGATAAGTCGCCTCTCGTACTTGACAATAATTCTCATTATCACGTAAGCGCCGCGTATCGGTAACGTATGTGTGGGCAGCAAGGTAGCTATGAGAATTTCGCGCTCTGTGACGGGTGTGCTCCCGGCGGTTTTACTGGCCGGGGCCTCCATATCTTCAGGTGCCGCGGCGGAAACGCTGCCTGTGGCGGAACGTCAGTCTGATACGGATAACACCGACAGTAAGGAGAAAGGGCGCAAGGCCAGCGCCCGGCCGGAGGTGGTGGTTGTTACGGCAACCGGGCGCTCCAGCGCCTCGGCCTCCACTAAAACCCGTACGCCCATTATCGAATCCCCTCAGACAATTTCCATTGTCAGCCGGGAAGAAATTGAACTGCGCGCGTCGCCCACCATTGCGGATGCTCTGTCCTACACGGCCGGGGTGCAGGCCGAACCGTCCGGGATTGATAGCCGCGTGGATGAAGTATCTGTCCGTGGGTTTGGCGCGGGTGGGTTTTCCTCCAACAATAACTTTGTGGATGGTCTGCGCCTGCCCTCTGGCGGGCAATGGACCCGTACCTCGTTTGACCCGTTTGCGCTGGAACAGATTGAAGTGCTCAAAGGCCCGTCTGGCGCGCTGTATGGCCAGACGGCGCCGGGCGGGGTGGTCAACCTTGTTACCAAACGCCCGACGGCCAAAAGTGAGGGCGAGTTCTTTGTGCAAGGCTCCGGTTTTACCAACCTGAATAACGGACAGGGTCAGGCTTCGGGCGATGTGTCCGGCAAGCTGAATAAGAGTGGCACGGTCATGGGCCGCGTGGTGGCGCTGGCGCGGTATGGCGGCACGCAGGTCAACAGCGTGAACACCGGGCGCTATTACATCTCCCCCAGCCTGACATGGCAGCCGACGGTCAATACAAAATGGACGTTGCTGGCCCAGTACCAGCGTGATCAGGGTGGTTCCACCTTCCAGTTCCTGCCTGCCACCGGCACGCTGTATCCGTCACATGGCCGGTACATCAAAAACGATGCGAATATCGGTGAGCCGGACTGGGATACGTTTGACCGCAATCAGGCGCTGATCGGCTCCTTTTTAGAGCACAAATTCAGCAAATATCTGACGGTGCGCAACAACACGCGCTACACCTATCTGGATACGCTCTACCGCGCCACCGTGCTGTCGGGCGATACGCTGAGCAAATGCGCCCCGACCATCAAAGGCTGCGTTGCGGGTGAGACCGTGAACCGCCGCGCCGTGGAAGGGCGCGGGCGCTCACAGGGGGTTGCGACCGATACGCAGATTGAAGGCCATGTGATGACAGGCCCGGTGCGGCATCTGCTCCTTGCCGGGACAGACTATTTTTATACCGACTGGAATCATGACCGCGATCTGGTCAGTTCCTCTCTGGTTCTGCCGATGCTGAATATTTTTGACCCGCAGTCCCGCGGGGCGGCCGGGTATAGCCGGGCGCTTTCTCCGCAGGTTTATACCTCCACGGAAAGCCGCCAGAATGGCATCTATTTTCAGGATCAGCTTAAATTTGATCGTCTGCGCGTCACCATTGGCGGGCGGCAGGACTGGGCGCGGGATGATACGCTGAATATCCTGACAAAAAAGCGGTATGTGACAAAATCCAACGCCTTCACTTGGCGCGCGGGCGGTGTGTATCTGTTTGATAACGGGCTGGCTCCGTATTTCAGTTACGCGCAGTCCTTCCAGCCGCAGGTGTCTGACCCGTCCAGCGCGCGGGATGGACTGCCCTTCAAACCCACCAAGGGTGACCAGTATGAAGCCGGGCTGCGCTACCAGTACGGCAAAAGCATTTATATCACCTTTGGTGGCTACCAGATCACCCAGACCAACATGACCACGCCGGACCCGGAAGGCACCATGTGCGGCACCGCCACCTGCCTTGTGCAGACGGGCAAGGGCCGGGTGCGCGGTCTTGAGTTGGAAGGGCGCGCAAACCTTGTGTGGGATACATCGGTTATCTTCACCGGCACCCGTAGCGATGCTAAAATTACGCGCTCGAATTACGCGGCACAGGTGGGCAATTATCTGCCACAGGCCCCCAAATGGATGGCGTCCCTGTTTGTGGACAAGCGTTTCCGCTCCGGCTTTTTGAGCGGGGTAGGGGCTGGCGGCGGCGTGCGCTATACAGGCCATAGCTATGGCGATACCGCCAATACGCTTTCCATCCCCGGCTATACGGTGTTTGACATGTTCCTGCGGTATGATTTTGGGGAGGCACGGCCCCAGTGGAAAGGTCTGACTTTCTCCATCAATATGCGCAACATCGCCAATAAACGCTTTGTCGCGACCTGCACGGCGGTTTCAGCCTGCTATTACGGGCAGGGGCGGAGTGTGATCGGTCGTCTGGAATATCGCTGGTGACTTCGTCTCTTTTCAGCATCATTCTCTGTGTTCTGGCCGTTCTGTGCAGCATGGCGGCGGGGGTGAGTGTTTATCTCACGGCCGCGCGCCAGTTGCTGCTGCGTCAGGCTCTGCCTGCAAAAACCGGGCTGGGTCTGGCAGCGGGACTTGCCGTGGCGGCCCTGTGGCTGTTCTGCCAGAATGTTGCGGTAGTAACAGCAGTTTTCGCGCTGGTGGTGGTGCTGATGACTGTCTGGTCTCTCCTGCCGCTCTGTGTGGCGCTGGCGCGACGGGGGGAAGAGACATCATGAGCCGGGACGGAAAGACCTTCAGCACGGATCAGTGGGTTTCTAAAGTTCTGGCGGCGGTTCTGCTGGGCGTGGTTCTGGTGTGTGGCCTGATGGGCGTTGTCGGGGTGCTGAGCCAGACCGACGGCAGCCCGCGTTCCGCCTCCGGCCAGTATCTGATGTGGATGGCGGCACTTGTGTGGAGCATGTTGCTCAGCGTGTGTTTTCTCTTCCGCTCCGGGCGTCAGGCATGGGGTGTTCTGGCTGTGGCCAGTGCTGTGGTGTGGGGCCTGTTTTTTGTGTTGCGGAGTGTGCTGGCATGAAACTGCGTGCGGATTTTGTGCAGCTTTACCGCGATGTTCATAGCTGGGTCGGGATTATTGCCGGGCTTTTTCTGTTTGTGGCGTTTTATGCCGGGGCTGTCACCATGTTTGAGGAACCGCTGCAAAGCTGGGCCTCAGCCCCAGTCGCCCTCCCGCCGCCTGTCAGCCTTGAGCGCACGCCGGAGCTTTTGCAAAAAGCACTGGCCGTCCATCCGGAAGCCCGGACGGATTACACGATTGCCGTGACACCGGAAGACGCTCAGCGGGGCCGCCTGACGTGGGACGGCAGCGGCGGTCAGGTGCACCATGCGCCAACGCAGGTGATGGCGGCGGGGCTGGATGCAGAGGGCAACCTTGTTGTAGTGCCCAGAACGCCTTCTGACGCCGCACGGTTTGTGGATGTTCTGCACCAGCAGGTCGGGCTGCCTTTGCCGCATACACCCGCCATGATTCTGATGGGCATTGTGGCGCTGCTTTATGCCATTGCCCTTGTGTCCGGTGTAATTGCCTATCTGCCTGCTCTGGTCAAAACGCTGTTTGCGGTGCGTCTGGGCCAGAGTGTGCGCAAACGCTGGCTGGATTTGCATAATCTGCTGGGGCTGTTTTCTCTGCCGTTCCATCTGGTTATGGCAGTTTCCTCAGTGGTGTTTGCGTTTCATGGCCAGATTTTTGCCATTGAACATCTGTTATTTCCCGCCCCGGTGGCAGGGCAGCATGGTGGCATGCAGGGCGGCAGGCATGGTGGCGGCCCCGCCGGCCACGGTCATGGTCCCGCTGGCGGGCGGGACGCGCAGAGTGCGGCTGTAGTAACCAGCGCCGCGGGCGCATCCGCGCCTGTGGTGCCGGGTCTGCCGCCTGTTCTGGCACCAACGGACATTCTGGCTCTTGTGACGCGGCAGGCGCCGGGGTTTGTGCCGGAAGTGCTGAATTATATGCAGCTTGGGCATGGGAAGGATGTTGTCCGGGTGTTCGGGTATGATGCGCGGTACCCCACGCGCGGCCCGACGGGTGGCTTTATGGTGCTGAATTCCCGCACCGGGGCGGTGCAGTCCGGTGAGTATATGCCGGGGCATCAGCCTGCAAAATTTGCGATTCTGACAAGCTTTTTTGCCCTGCATTTTGGTAGTTTTGGCGGCGCACCCGTGCGCTGGGGCTATGTGGTGCTGGGGCTGGCCGGGGCGTTTCTGTTTTATACGGGCAACCAGTTGTGGATTGTCAGCCGCAGGCGGCGGGAGCGGCAGAGCGGTGACGTGGTGGAAACACGTGGCACCAGACTGCTGGCGGCGTTAACAACAGGCTGCACCACGGGCTGCGTGGCCGGTATTTCCGCCGTGTTCTGCGCGGTGCCGGTGCTTCCGTTTGGGGGCACCTATGGCGCGGTTTCTGCTGTGTATTACAGCGTGTTCTGCCTGTTTGTGGGGGCGGCTTTCTGCCTGCCGGGCCAGCGCGGTATTCGGCTTCTGCTGGGGGCTGCGGGGGGTGTTACGGTTTGCGTCCCGCTTATGCTCTGCCTGCACGGCGCGCATTTGCTGCGCACGCCGGAGGGGTTGAGTGTCGCGGGGATGGCCGCGCTGCTGAGCGCCTTCCTGTTTGCCGGTGCGGTGAAGCATACGCGGGAAATCTAGAAAAACCCTGCGGCAGACCGGAGGGGCACGCCCCCTACTTGCTGCCCAGAGCGATCATGAAAAGCACAACGGCGGTGACACCGGTGTTATACAGCGCATGACAGGCGGCGGTCGTCCAGAAGGGGCTGCCGCGCCGGGATTTTGTGGTCAGGTAATAGCAGGCAAAAAAGCAGACGGAACCGCTTAGCCCCACATCCAGCGCCACTGGCCAGTTGCGCTGCGGGGCAACGCCGCTGCCGCTGGTATGGTGGTCCAGAGTGAAGAGCAGGGTCGTCGTTACAAACGACAGCCCCCACACCCAGAGCCGGTTTTTGAGAAAATGCTGGAAAATCCGGTGCGGCAGGAAAAAGAAAATAAAAGTTTCCATGACCGGGGCGAGCAGTAACGCCGAAAAAATAAAAAACGGCAGAGAGGATGGGTTGGGTGTGTTATCGGTTGCCCCGAAGACGGACAAAATCATCAGCCCCAGCGGGCAGATAACTGCCTGCGCCAGCAGACAGCGCAGGCAATAAAACCAGTTGATGGAAAAGCGGCTTTCTGCCTGCTCAGGGTTGCCAGTTTGCGCGGGCGTGTTCGTCGGTGCTGGTGCTGGTGCTGGTGCTGGTGCTGGTGCTGGTGCTGGTGTCGGCGTGGTGTCTCCTGTGGTCTGGTCCGGGGTGGTCATGCGGGTGGCCTTCTGGGTCAGGAGAAAATGATGGTCCGGTGGCCGTTGAGCATTACACGCTGCTCTACATGCAGTTTGACGGCGCGGGCCAGCACCTGAGATTCCACGGAGCGGCCCGCCGCAACATAATCCTCTGCCGAGAGGCTGTGGGTGACGCGGGCGGTTTCCTGCTCAATAATCGGGCCTTCATCCAGATCCGGGGTGACGTAATGGGCGGTGGCGCCAATCAGCTTCACGCCACGGGCATAAGCCTGATGGTACGGCCGTGCGCCCTTAAAAGACGGCAGGAAGGAATGGTGAATGTTGATGATGCGGCCATTCATCTCGGTAGAAAACGCATCGGACAGCACCTGCATATAGCGCGCCAGCACAATCAGATCGGCGCTGGTTTCCGCCACAAGGGCGCGCAGGCGGTCTTCCTGCTCCGCCTTGTTCTCCCGGTTTACCGGCCAGTAATAATAAGGGATGCCTGCCTGTGCGGCGGTGGTGGCGCTATCCTGATGGTTGGAGACAATGGCCACAATTTCGGCCCGCAGCCAGTTGACGCGCACCTGATACAGCAGGTTGAGCAGTGCGTGGTCAAACCGGGACACCATGATGATCAGGCGCGGCAGCACGGCTGCATCATGCAGCCGCATGGTCATGCTGAAGCGGGCGGCGACCGGGGCCAGACAGGTCTGGATTTCCGCAAGGCCGCCGGGCGCGGGCGCGGTAAAGGCCAGCCGCATGAAGAGCTGCCGGGCTGCCTGATCACTAAACTGGTGGGTTTCCAGAATGTCCGCGCCTTTTTCCGCCAGAACGGTGGAGACAGCGGCCACAATGCCCGGCTGGTCGGGGCAGGAAAACGTCAGAATAAAATGCATGGCGCGTCGGCGGTCCTTGTAGCGGCAGCGCCGCCGGAGGATGGCAGCGCGCGGGAGGGCACGGAGTGTGCCAAGGCCCGCGCCATCCGGCAACCGGCACCGGACGCGCCGCGCCATGCAGGCTGTATGCCGGTGGTGTGCCAGTGGTGTGGATGACTCGCCTCTTTTCCGAATCGCGAGACCTGAGGGACACGGAAAAGAGTCAATCATAAAAATGTAAAAAAAGCTCTGAGGCGCAGAAAACTGCGCTTTACAGGGGAGTGTGGGCCGGAAGCCCCCTGCGGTTTATCCACAGAAGCCGGGGAAAGACTGTGGGAAAACTCTGTGGATAGTTTTGTGCAATGCTGACAGACAATGCATTCTTGTCACGTTTCCCGGTTTGTTCTGTTCCTTCAGGCGGAACGCTCCCGCAGGTAGGCGGCCAGCACCACGGCCTCGTTCTGCTCGGTGTTTCTGGCCCCGAACAGCAACGTCATCGGGCCTTTGCGGGCCAGGGTTTCAAGCTGCTCCACACAGGCGGGGTTGGCATCCAGTTCGGCCCGGTAGCGCTGGCAGAAGCCCTCCCAGCGGGCCGGGTCATGGCCGAACCACTCGCGCAACGCGGTAGAGGGCGCAATATCTTTCAACCACAGGTCGAGTGCGGCGCGCTCCTTGCTCACCCCGCGCGGCCACAGGCGGTCCACCAGAACGCGGGTGCCATCTGTGGGGGAGGGGGCGTCATACACCCGGCGGACCTGAATGCCCGCACCATGCCGGGCAGCGGAAGGGAGATGTGCGTCAGAATGAGCAGACATTCAGAATATCCTTTACGGTTGAGATCGTCCTGTTTCAGGCCGCGTGCAGAGCGTCTTCCAGCGTGGTGGCGGAGCCGAACACTTCATGCCGCAGCCGGTCCGCCGGAACACCGGCCGCGCTCAGGCCGTTGATCATGTCCTGCATAAAGCTTTCCGGCCCGCAGATGTAGTAAAGCGCATCCGCCGGGGTGTTGGCGCGTACCCATTCCGGCGTAATGCGGCCCGTATGAGCCGTGGTGCCGGTGGTGCTGAGGGACGCGGCCTCTTCCGCGCTGCCGTGCGTGTAGAAAATGTCAGCCCTGACCACGCCTCTGGCGGACAGATCCCGCACCAGCGGGCCGAATGCTTCCGTCTGCGGGTTATGCGTGCCGTGGATGTACTGCAAGGGCGCACCCATGCCTGCCGGGCAGCCGAGCGATGCGGCCGCGGCGGCAGCAGCGCGGGTTTCCAGCATGGCGATAAACGGTGTCAGGCCCACGCCAGCGCTCAGCAGCACAACCGGAGCGGACGGGTGGCCGGGCTGCGGAGCGGGCAGCGTGAAGGAACCCGCCGGGGCTGACACCTGCAAGTCCGTGCCAGCCTGTGCGCTGTCATGCAGCCAGCCGGATACCAGCCCGTTGTCCGCCTTCCGGACGCTGATACGATAGCTCTGGCCGTTGGGGGCGGAGGAAATGCTGTAATTGCGCCGCTGGTTGCCGTGGCCCGGCACCGTGACGGAAAAGCTGAGATACTGGCCCGGCTTATGCGCCATGACTGGCTTGCCGTCCGTTGGCACCAGATCATAGGAGGTCACGCAGGCGCCCTCCTGTGTGCGGCTGCGGATGGTGAAGGTCCGCCAGCCTTCCCAGCCACCGGGGGCATCCGCATGGGCTTTGTAAATCTGGCTTTCCCGGCTGATCAGTACATCCGCCAGAAAACCGTAGGCTTTGGCCCATGCGTCCATGATGTCCGGCGTGGCGGCATCCCCCAGCACATGCGCAATGGCCCCCAGCAGGGCGCGGCCCACATAGGGGTAGTGTTCGGGCAGGATGTTCAGCCCGACATGCTTTTCGGCAATGCGTTCCACCATGCCGCCCAGCGCGCCAAGATTATCAATATTGCGGGCATAGGCCAGCACGGCCAGCGCCAGTGCCGTGGGCTGGGTGCCGTTTTTCTGGTGAGCACTGTTGAACAGGGCGCTGATGGCGGGGTCTGCCAGCAGGCGTTTGTACATTTCCGTGGTGATGGCCAGACCGTGTGCTTCCAGAGCGGGAACGCAGGCGGTGACGATGGCGCGGGTTTTGTCGTCGAGCGGGGTGGCCATGAACGGCTCCTGTTTAATAAGATGTATATTTCATACACCTTATAGAGCGCTGGCAAAAAACCTGTCAACTGGGGTACAGATGGCGGAATGCGCCTGACCCTGTACACAGATTACGCCCTGAGAACGCTCCTCTACCTTGGAGGCCACGCGGGCCGCCGTGTGTCCATCCGGGAGGTGGCGCAGGCTTATGGCATTTCAGAAAATCATCTGGTGAAGGTGATCCATCATCTGGGCCGGGGCGGCTTTGTGGATACGCTGCGCGGGCGGCATGGTGGCCTGATGCTCTCCCGCCCGCCGGAGCAGATTAACCTTGGGGATGTGGTGCGCCATACGGAAGACGATATGGCGCTGGTGGGCTGTATGGTCCCGCCCGGCAGGGAAGGCAACCGCGCGGGGGAGCGGTGTGTTCTGGCTCCTGCCTGCACCCTGCGCGGGGTACTGGGGGAGGCGCTGGGTGCGTTTATGGCGGTGCTGGATGGCCAGACGCTGGCCGATCTGCTGCGGCCTTTTGAGATAAAAACAGTGCAGGCCATTACGCCGGAGGGCGAAAAAAGGGTGCCAGAAAGCATAATGGAGAACGCACTAGAGAGCGCACCAGACAGCGCACCAGACTCCGCAAAAAAGGCGGACTGAACGCCCGGCACCCGCGCGATCTGTCTCATGAGACGCAGCCGGGTCTTTTAAAATGGAATGAACGGATTAAAACCCGGAACGCCTCCCCGGATCTGCGGGCGGCGCAAAAGAAGGGTTGTCCGTTTTCTCATGCTGCATTTCACGCCAGATTCCCCTGCGTCCCTCATCGCTTTGCTGCTCTGTGGGCTGCTGGTCTGCGTGTTTGAGTTTGTGAACGGCTTTCATGATACCGCCAATGCCGTGGCGACGGTCATTTACACGCGCTCACTCCGCGCGGGCACGGCAGTTGTTCTGTCAGGCGCCATGAATTTTCTGGGTGTGCTGATGGGCGGATTGAGCGTGGCCTATGCCATGGTGGAGCTTTTGCCGCCGGACGTGCTCTCCCCGCCGGACGGCACGCCTGCGGTGCCCATGCTGCTCTCCCTGTTTGGCACGGCACTCGTCTGGAATGTGCTGACATGGCGGGCGGGTATCCCCAATTCCAGCTCACACTGCGTCATTGGTGCCATTGTGGGGGTGGCGATTGGCGATGCGCTGGTGCACGCGCGCAGCCTGCGTGACGGCGTGGACTGGCATCAGGTCACTAAAGTTCTGGAGGCGCTGGCTGTCTCCCCGCTGCTGGGGCTGATTGGAGCGGCCCTGTTTTATCTGGCCTTGCGCGCGGTGGTGAAAGATCCGGCTTTGTATCAGCCCCCCAAAGGGCATGAACCCCCGCGTGGCTGGGTGCGCTGGCTGCTGGTGGCAACATGCAGCGGCGTCAGTTTCTCTCATGGGAATAATGATGGCCAGAAGAGTATTGGCCTGATCATGCTGGCAGTTGTCGGGCTGATGCCAGCGCTGTATGCGTTAAACCCGCAGGAGGCGCACCGGCTGCCACTCTCTGTGCCGCAGGCAACGCAGATTGAAAATCTGCTGAACCAGTATGACCATAATGGCCTTCGCGTGGACGCTCTGGCCGCCGCTACCCGCCTGAAAGCGGACAGTGAGGCGGCTCAGGCCAGGGAGAAAAAACCTTCCGGAGAACCTGCTGCCGGAGCAGGCGATGCCGCGACGCAGGGGGCGTTACGGTACCGCGTGACGCAGCGCGCGGATGTGTTTGAAGTTCTGGCCGGGCTGAAGCAGGTTGAGCATGGGGCTACAGCCCCGCAGGCAGAGCGTGCGCAGGCAAAGGCTCTGCGCCAGACCATTCAGCCAGTAGTGGAGTTTGCGCCCTGGTGGGTGCGGTTGCTGAGTGCTTTATGCCTCAGCCTTGGCACCATGATTGGCTACAAACGCATTGTCCGCACGCTGGGTGAAAAAATCGGCCGCACCCATTTAACGCCCGCGCAGGGGGCATCCGCAGAGCTGGTTGGTGCAGGCCTGATTTTAACGGCTGGCTACACCGGCCTGCCTGTCAGCACCACGCATATCATTACCGCAGGCATTGCGGGCAGTATGATTGGCGCAGGCAGCGGTGTGCAGGGCGGCATGGTGGGGCGCATTGCGCTGGCATGGCTTGCCACCCTGCCTGTGACAATCCTGATGGCGGCGGGGCTGTTTTATCTGTTGAGTACGTGATCTCACATAAGGTTTTCAGGATGACGTCCTGTTCCTTTATTACGCTGAGCGACGTTCCGTGATTGACAGGCCTTTGTAGAAAAGCAGGCCGCACATCCCATGTGGTGCCGGTCTGGAATCCGGGACGGAAGACTGTATCCTCCGGCTCATGGTACGCTGTCCGCGCATAAGTGGTCAGCGCGTGCTGAGTGGGACCGAAGCTGTAATCGCTGATGGCGTTCCGTTGGAGGGGGCTTAGGGAGCGTTTGCCCGGCATGAAGTATTCATAGAACAAAATAATGATTTTAGTAAATTATATCTTGGTCTTTTGAATACTGAATTTTTCGCGGAGGCGTTGAATGTCTGCGCATGGATGCGGGTCTAGGCTCCTGCACCTCTGACCCTTAAGCATCTTCTATGACGAATCTGATAAGAGTTATTAATTTGAATAATCTATTTATGCGTTGACCCTAACTATATCCACACATATATAGTCGACTCCAGGCAGAACAGAGCGCTCTGCCGGAGGGAGGATGGTATTCTCTGACAGAGCAAGGATTTTTTGAAAATTTTCCCTTCTGCTAGAAGTTGATCGGTCTGTTTTTGTCGGTCAGAGGGGCACTGGTAAGGCAGGTTGTTCTGCTTTGTCAGACGTATGCCGCATGCGCGGTTGCGTGCCCTTTTGCCTGATTTTCCATTGTTTACGAGGTAAAAATGGCGTACGCGACAACAAACCCCTACACAGGGGAAGTTCTTGCCACTTTCCCTGAAGCCACAGATCAAGAGGTGCAGACAGCACTTTCCAACGCTTATTCAGCGTTTGAGACATGGCGTGATACCCCGTTTGCAGAACGTGCACGCATCATGACGGCCGCTGGCGCCATTCTGCGCCGTGATGTGGACAAGTATGCCGCACTCGGCACGCTTGAAATGGGTAAAACGTTTGAGGAATCAAAGAAAGAAGTCATTCTTTCTGCGGAAATTTTTGAATATTACGCGAAATATGCAGAAGAACTGCTGAAGCCGGAAAACCTGCCGGTTGCAGATCCTGCTGAAGGAAAAGCCGTTCTGGTGCATGAACCGCTGGGTATCGTGTTTGCCATTGAACCGTGGAATTTTCCTTTTTATCAGGTTGTGCGGATTATCGCGCCGCAGCTTTCAGCCGGCAACGCTGTTCTGCTGAAACATGCGTCCAATCTGCCGCAATGTGCCGCGGCCTGTGAAGAACTGATGAAGGAAGCCGGACTGCCGGCAGGGCTGTTCCGCAATCTTTATGCTGCGCGGTCTCATACGGCTCTGATCCTGAATGACCCGCGCGTGTGCGGCGTTGCGCTGACCGGCTCTGAAGGTGCTGGCACGATTATTGCTGGCGTTGCTGGTAAAGCTTTGAAAAAAGCAACCATGGAACTGGGTGGCGCAGACGCTTTTATTGTTCTGGACGACGCAGACGTAGAAAAGGCCGTCAAATGGGCCGTTATCGGGCGCCACTGGAACGCCGGGCAGGTTTGCGTCTCCGCTAAACGTCTGATTGTGGCTGATGCGGTTTATGATCGCTTCCTTGAGCTTTACAAAAAAGGCGTTGCCGAACTGAAAGCGGGTGACCCGATGGACCCGGCCACGACGCTGGCGCCTCTGTGTTCTCAGGGTGCGGTGGACGATCTGCATAATCAGGTCACGGCCGCCATCAATCATGGTGCCAAGGTTGAAGTCATTGGGCCGGAAGTTCCCGGTAAAGGCGCTTTCTTCCGCCCGCTGCTGATGACCAATCTGCACGGTGATAATGAAGCACGGCATTGGGAATTCTTTGGCCCTGTAACACAGCTTTACCGCGCCAAAGATGAAGATGATGCTATCCGTATTGCCAATGATTCACCTTACGGTCTTGGCGGTGCGGTCTTCACCAAAGACGAGGCGCGTGGTGCCCGTGTGGCGGCTAAGATCCGCACGGGGATGGTGTTCATCAACCATCCGCTGGTGCCTAAGGCTGATCTGCCATTTGGTGGGATTGCCCGGTCCGGCTATGGCCGTGAACTGATCGGTCTGGGGATCAAGGAGTTTGTGAACCATAAACTGATCAACACGGTTGATATCGACGCACCGTTCTGATCAGGACTGCCAGCAGGTGTCTTACCGGACGTCTGCTGGCATTTCTTTTCGTGCTCATAAAATCTAAATAAACATTGAAATACATGTTGTTTATAGAATTTTACAGAAATTCTCCCATAGAAAATTCCTGCAAAACCGATCTTCTCCGGCTTACTCCCTGAAAGAGGCTTGTGAAACTGATGGCATCCAAATCTGAAATTCTGATCGTCGGTGGTGGTGTGGCAGGACTGGCCCTTGCAACCCGTTTGGGAAAAACGATTGGAAGGCAGGGAAAAGCCCGTATTACCCTGATTGACAAGAGCTTCTCCCATGTATGGAAACCCATGCTGCATTGCTTTGCCGCAGGGACTGTCCTGAATGAGAATGATCGGATCAGTTTTATCTCGCAAGCCAGCAGCCATCATTTTGAATTCTGGCCCGGAGAAGTAATTTCGGTAGACCGCACCAAGCGGGAAGTGGTTTTAAGCTCCCTTCATGCTTCAGATGGAACAAAGGTGCTGGAAAGCCGGACCCTGAAATATGACGCCATTATTCTTGCTGTCGGAAGTTGCGCAAACGATTTTGGAACGCCGGGTGTGGCTGAACATTGCCTCTTTATTGATAACCTGATTGAGGCCAATTCTTTCAATGAAAAATTCAGGATGGAAATCCTGAAATCCTTTGCCAATAGCTCAAAGCTTGATATCGCGATTGTCGGTGGCGGCGCAACCGGAACGCAGCTTGCAGCGGAACTCCATAAATCGCTTGAAATTGTTGACCCGCTGAGTTTGCACGCATTCGGGAAAGCCCCGCCGAAGCTGAGTGTCACACTGTTGCAGTCTGGCCCGCGTATTCTGCCCGCTTTCCCTGAATCTGTTTCCATTGCGGCTCAGAAAGAGCTTGAGCGTCTGGGTGTGACAGTCCGCACGTCTTCCCGTGTTGCTGCCGCCGATGCAACGGGCTTTGTGTTAAAAGATGGCTCCCATATTACAGCCACCCTGCGCGTCTGGGCGGCAGGGGTTAAAGCGCCAGACGTGACAAAAGCCTATGGAGGGCTTTCTCTGAACCGTTCTGGCCAGATTATGGTGAAACCTAATCTGAGTTCTGTTGATGATGACAGAATTTTTGCGATGGGAGATTGTTGCTTTATTGAGGAGGAGCCGTTACCCGCAACGGCGCAGGTGGCCCGCCAGCAGGCCCGCCATCTTTCACAGCATCTCCCAGCATGGCTGGAACATGGGACGGAGATTCCCTCCTGTATTTTCCACAATAAAGGGGCGATTGTTGCTCTCGGGAATTACAATGGATGGGCCGCTCTGCCTGGTGGCACAGTACTGGGCGGCGGCATCATGCATGGGCTTTCAGCCCGCCTTGGGCATATTATGCTCTATAGAAAGCATCAGATTGAACTGTTTGGCTATTTCCGGGGGATGGCTTCTATCCTTGCAGACTGGATAGAAGCCATTATCAGACCTCCCGTTCGGCTGGACTGAAATCTATTGAGAAGGTCAGGTTTAGGGTTCAGCCACTAGAAGTTTGAACCCACCGTCATCATGATAGCGAGAGGCGTTCCCAGAAAATAAGTGGGTGAGCCTGCTTTGACACTTGTTCCCGCGATCCCTTTGCTAACCTGTGAGGAATAGGAGGGGCTGGCAATCCCGCTCAGATATTTCAGGTTTGTTATATTCATGAAGTTCAATCTGATATAAGGGCTTTTAAGGAAGTCAATATCATTCGCCTGATAGCCCATCCCTAAATCGACAGTTTTATAAGCGGGCATTCCCTGATCATTCATAAAGGTTGAATACTGGGCATCAACCCATTTGAATGTAATATCCGTGAAAAATCCCTTCCGTTTATATTGCAGCCCGATATTGGCCATGAATTTGGGACTGGCCACCATGATCTTACCTTTGGTCGGCAGGAAGTCGCCCGAGACGGGGAAGTTATTATCCATTGTTGCGTGCAGATATTGGGCATTCGCGTAAGCTGAAAGACCGTAATAAGAGTGTGATGCAATTTCTACCGTGGCACCCTTAATGGTTTCTCCCCCGACGGAGATTGCGCCGGAGGTCAGGGCGCCGTTCAGATAGAGTGATGTGGAAACCTGATGATTTTTAAGGTTCATGTTAAACAGGGTCGCATCGAAATTGAAAAGCCCGTGATAGCGAAAACCCAGCTCTTCACTCACAGCATATTCCGGTTTGACACTTTTCTGGCCGGACTGAGAAATACCACCCGTCGCTACGTTATAGATATTCGGATAGGTGGTTATAGGCACGGCCGGGCGTGAGTTGGTACTGGCGTTAAAGTAAAGCTGCACAGTTTTGGATACGTTGAATGTCAGGCCAATTCTGGGCATGGGGCGGCTGTAGGAGCTTGAAAAATTGCCCTGTGGCCCCGGAAGCCTGTTGTTGCCTGATACGTTGTACATCATGTCTTTAAAGCCTAAGCTGATTAAAAATCTGTCGTGGAACAGACTTAAATCATCGCTGACGTAAAACTGGTTGATCAGGGTGGAGAGAGAATAATCGCCCCCGGCAATGGTTCTGCCGCTTGTATCTTTCAGAACCCGACCGATTGTATCCCCGCTGCTATCCAGAGGAGAAAGACTGTTGAGCGTGCTGATAGTCCAGTGATCAAGCCAGTAGCCAACCGTTACCTTGTTGTTTTTTCCGGCTTTAAGAGTGGTATAAAGGTTGATCCCTTCTGAATGTATGGTCTGGTCTGTATTGGAGCGTGCGGGGATTTTCCCGTTAATAATATTCAGGTCATCCGTGTTGACGGCTATTTTTTCCGTGCCTGTATAGGTTGAACGGGGGTCAATATTTGTCTGTCCGGGGGCGTTTGTCTGTTCCCACCGGAAATAGGGGACAATTTTCAGATCAAGGCCGGAGAGTTTCACATCATTATTCAGAGAAACAAGAACGTCCTTGCTGGTATAAATATAGGACTTCCAGTAGTTCGTCGTCTTACCGTTAATATAATCGCTGGCAAAAGTGCCTTCAGAAAAATTGTTATCAACCTTGTTGGCAGTCTCAAAATTTTTCAGCGTATAGAGGTTTGTGCGCGCGACATCGCGCAGGGAGCTTGACACAAACAGGCTGCTGTTTGCGATCGGGCTCCAGTCTTTTGTCATTTTAAAATCAAAATGGTGTTTGCTGTTGCGGCCGCTACCGGTGTAATTATTGGCGGCAGCGTAAGAATAGGATGTAAAAAACTTGATGCCGCTATTGCCCAGATAGCCGCTATCGGCACGCATAAAGACCCGCTGCGCCGCAAAGGAGCCAGCGCTGTAGTCCAGATGCGCCTCGCGCTTTGTAGCGGGGGTTCTGATTGTTGCATAAACTTCGCCGCCCACACCTGTCACAAGAGGGTCCTGAAGGCGCGAGGAGCCGGGTATGAGCGTGATGCTGGAAAAGTTCTCGTTATCGGCCCAGTCTTCAACATAGGGGTTGTAGTAAGCAAGGTTGGTGCCGGGCATGCCCTCAACCGACCATCCCATTTCAGTATGGTCAAGGCCGCGCACGGTCGTTTTGTCACGGATGGTCAGACCGTACGCATCGCTGCTGCCAAAATTGACGCCGGGCAGGTTGGCAATTATTTGCAGAGGGCTTGCCGCGGCAGGCTTCCGGGCAATGACGTCCGCATCAATCCCGCTGGCGGAATAGGGCGTTGTGCGCACATGCATCAGGCCACCCCCGGAAGCTTTTCTTGTAAGGACAAGAACCTCTTCTTTTTTCGTCGGCTTCGTGCTTTTGGGTTTGTTTAATGTTTCGGCCAGCGTGCTTTCAGGCAGAATGACCAGAAAAAACCCGAGGAAAATGGATCTGTGATAAGACGGGGAGCGGTACATTGTTTACTGTCCTGATGCTGCGGGTGTGAGTGTTTTATGGCGTCCTATTTTTGTGCAAATGAAACATCCAATCAGGGAGATAAAAAATGGAATTAGCAAAGATAGATGCCAGTTATGGTTTTTTGAGAGCAGCCACGCGGTGGCAATAGGCGTCAGCGCTGCGCCAATATTGCCCAAAAATGTGGTAAAGCCTGCAACCATTCCTTTTCCGGTCGTCATGTAATCATGCACGAGGGACCAGATTGAAACCTGACTGACGCCGATGAAAAAAATTGAGGCACAGAGAAGAAGAACGCTAAGTGTCAGGCTGCCCATATAAGACGAAATGAGCAGTGCAAACCCGGCAAGGGGCAGGGAACATGCAGGGATAAGCCGCATATGGTTGCCGGAAAGCAGCGTTTTTGCGTGTCTGTTAATCAGGAGTCCGGAAAGAAGCACGGAAGAATACAGCGTCAACCCCGTGGCGGCATAGAGCCAGCCCATCTGACTGTAACTGACATGCAGATACTCCATGAGATAATGCGGCATGGAGAGAGAAAAGAAGGACTGCACAGAGGTTGTGCAAAAATAGAGTGTTGCAAGAAGCCAAAGCGGTTTTGCTGAGAGAATATCCCGATAATTTGTCTCGTTCTGCTGCACGGGTGCACTCTGCTGGTCCTGCGTTGCACGCAGCCACAGAAAGCTTATGACGATCCCGATGAGGGCGAAACTATAGAACGGTGACGCCCAGCCGAACTTTGTCGTCAGGGTTGTGACAATCGGGCCGGAGACGCTGGAGCCAAGATACATGATGGAGAGCAGAAACGAACTGGCAAGCGACCGCTGGGTAGGCGGGAACCAGTCATTCACCAGCACGATGCTGCTTGCCCAGTCGGGAGCCTGAAAGGCACCGAGCAGGCATCTGAGAAGCAGAAAGTCAGAAAAATTTCTGGCGAACGGGAAAAAGAAGACGCTCAGAGACCATGCAAGGCAGGCGACAAACAGCACAACATGCGGTTTGAATCTGTTAATAAACCACCCGGCCGGGATCTGCGCCAGAGCGTAGATCCAGATCATGCTGGACGCGAGGATGGTGGACTGAAGGTATGAGAAATGGAAGATCGTATTTATTTTTGGGGAGACCAGAATAAACGCGTTTCTATCAAGAGACATTAAAAGGTTGATGGGAAGAAGAACCCCCAGAAAAACAAGCCATTTCCTCTGTTTTAACGCGTATTTCATGGGGTATCTCACGGCGAAAATGGCAAAACTCTTCCTGAAGAAGAGATTATTTTTTAAAAATAGTCCTGACAGTTCCATTTGTGTTTACAAAAGGACTTGTGACTTAAAACTGATAATTTCATTGATCTTTCCACGCAAGAAAAATTACGTAATTGAACATTTAAATTAAAATAACACTATATAAATAGTGGAATAGGCTGCGCGTCAAAACGGAAAGCGGGCAGGACTGATGGGGCGTGCTCGTTGTGTGGTGCGGAGAAAGAGAAGACTGTTCCTGTCATGCGGTGAAGTCTGGCAAGGGTGCCGGAGGCGTTTTTACGTCCTCGGCCATCACCGTCTTCCCTCCGTTCCCCGACTTGCAAAGGCGGACGAAACGGGAAGAAGTGCCCTCTGTGGATGGGATGATTGCTTTCCGGCAGTCTGATCGCCATTAATACAAGGGCGGATGCTGGCGGAAGGGAGGGTCATGTGAAAGCTGTGGAGGTGGAGTGGCTCGTTGATCAGCTTCCTAACCGGAGTGGCCGGGCACTGGCGCAGCAAATTACCACCCTTATTCACTCCGGGGTGCTGCCGGTTGGGGTGCGCTTGCCCGCTATCCGGGATATCGCCTTTGTGCTTGGGGTCAGCCCTGCCACGGTCTCTATTGTCTGGAGTGAGCTACGCCGCCGCGGTATGATTACCGGGCGGGGGCGGCGGGGTACCTATGTCAGCAGTGCGGCCATTGCGCCGCGCCCGATCCGACGTGCTGAAAATGTAAAGTTGGGAGGTATCCCGCTGGATCTGTCCGGTTACACACCGGACCCGGCACTTCTGCCGCCTCTGCAATCCGCGTTTCTGCATGTGCAGGAGACGCCGCATTTGAATATCTATGCGGATGAGCCGATTGAAGCCTCTCTGGAGCAGGTGTGCCGGGCAGACTGGCCGTATGAAGCCGAAGCTCTGATGGCAACTAACGGGGCCTATGGCGGGCTTTTTGAAGCGATGCAGGCGCTGATCCCGCCCGGCAGCGTCGTGCTGGTTGAAGACCCGGTCCCCATGAGGGTGCTGGATATTATTGATTACCTCAAAGCCTCCGCTGTTGCGGTGCCCGGTGATGCGCACGGGCCCATTCCCGCCAGACTACGCGCCGCACTCACGCGGCAGCCTGTTGCGTTTTTCCTTCAGCCCAACCTGAATGCCATTACCGGGCGTGTCTTATCGGCAGAGCGTATGAAGGAGCTTGCAGATGTTCTGAACGCCGCCCCGCCTGTCTGGATTTTTGAAGATGATGCGATGGCGTATTTTACCAGAGCAAAGCCAAAAAGCCTTGGGGTGTGGTGCAGTGCGCAGGTGATTCATGTGCGCTCGCTCTCAAAAGCTCTGGGGCCGGATCTGCGTCTGGGTATTTTGTCCGCATCCGACAAAATTATTCGGGAAATACAGGCGTACCGGAGTTTTGGGTCTGGCTGGACGAGCCGTATCATGCAGGCCGCCACCGCGCGTTTGCTGGCGGCCCCCGAAACGACAACGCATCTGGAACGGGCGCGGCGGACGTATCTGGAGCGTCGTCAAAAATTGACGGACAACCTTGCAGAATATGGTTTTTCTTATGCAACCGGTGAGGGATTTAGTTTCTGGCTACCGGTGCAGGATGAAGAGGCCGCTCTTGCCTCCCTGAATGCGCACGGTATTCGCGTTACGGCTGGCAGGCAGTGTTCCCTGATGCCGCAACCTCATATCCGGTTTTCTATTTCTCATCTGAAAGACCGGTATGAGTGGGTCAGTGAACATCTTGCTCAGGCGGGGTTATCAAAGGCGATCTGTTAAGGCGAGGGGAGCGGGCTTTCGGGGAAAAAGTAGGAAAAGAAAGCGGTTTCTTCGTAGCTATTCGTCAAAAATATGTGTCGCGGTGCTTTCCTTGATAAACAGTTCCTCATACGACCGGGAGAGCCCGGCGGGGGATTTGCCAACGCCCCAGCGCCAGAGTGTTTGTGCATCTTCTGAAAAGCGCCAGTAGGCTGCGACAATCACGTCTTCATCCAGCATTTCGAGAATTTCAAACTCCGTTGCAGAGAGCTGGCGTGCACGGACTTTATTAAAGCGCGCATTGCCGGACGTCAGGCCGGGGGTGCCGTTAAGGTCGGTCTTAAAATCCAGCGTCATAACCGGCTGTGTTGAGAGCGTGCTGTTTTCTGAATGATACCATATGAAATTTCCGGGAAATTTCAGAAAGAGGTCTAACTTCATATGGTCAGGAAACTTACCGTCACTCCATGAGGATCGGGTGTTTTCAATCCGCCATACGCCATTGAATCGGGTATTATCCGGCAGGCTCTGGTCTTGAGAATGCGTCATTTTATCTCTTTATTTTAGCGTCGGGGGGGTAAAGCGGCAGTTATTGAGAACGGGGAGGACGCTGCGTGCGTGCTCAAGCCGGCTGCGCTCAAGAGTGGCAAAGCCAAGACCGGGGCTTTCTCCAAGGGCGGTGGTGATAATACCCAGAGGGTCCACCACCATGCTCGCGCCGATATTGGAGGGCCCACATTCCCCCACGGCAACCACATAACAGGTGTTTTCCAGCGCACGGGCGACGTTCAGGATCTCCCAGTGCCGTTCCTTGTTCGGGCCGCGCAGCCATGCTGCGGGGATGGCAAGAACGTCTGCGCCGCTGAAGGCAAGATGGCGCGCGACTTCCGGAAAGCGGATGTCGTAGCACGTCATGAGCCCCACTTTCATGTCCCTGACCCGGATAATGGGGGGCAGGTCCTGTCCGGGGGTGATTTTATCAGACTCACGTTTGTCAAAGGCATCATAAAGATGCAGCTTGTTATAGGCTGTTGTCAGAACGCCATCTTGCAGCACAACCAGCGTGTTAAAGAGCCGTCCGTCCGCATTGGGGACCATGACGCAGCCAGCAACCGTCAGCCCGTGTGTGTGCGGCAGTAATTCTGTGATGAACGGGCCATCAAGCGGCTGGGCAGTTCTTTCTAAAATACCGGGGTCACTGGCATTCCGGGCGAGAATCCCTTCGGGCAGAACAAGAAGGTCCGCATGTTCTGATCTGGCTCTTGTAATCAGGGCCCGGCAGGACTCAAGATTGTCCTGCCACTCTGGTGCGACGGCAAACTGTCCAAGAGCGACTTTCATATTTTCACTTCAGCTATCAAAAAGAGGAAACCAGAAAGGAGTGCGTCACATTTTTGTTGAGCCGGATTTTCTCTGTATCCCTGCTGCTCAGTAAAGACGGTGACTCCTGCATAAAGGGTCACGTTGAAACAGCGCAATTGCTATTATGTTATTGTTCATTTCTGGCTGTTTTTTAGAGCGATCCGGAGAATATTAAAGAGTGGTTTCCGTTGCGGAAATCTTCCTGTCTGGACGTCTGTTGCAGGCAGCCGGGCCTGATCTGCGACCGTTTAAGCGGAATGGGGGCGATCTTGCTGCCCCGCACGTTCTCCCCGCGTCTTTGCCGGAGGAGTGAAGTCCGGGTAAACCGGGGAGAGGACTTTCGTCACGCAACGTGACAGACCATGCTTTTTCAACGCATGATAGGGCAGAGTTTGCCTGTTATGGAGAAGAGAGCAATGACACAGTCCCTCAAGACCGTTCTGGTGACCGGTGCCACGGCAGGGTTTGGCCACGCCATTGCCCTGCGGCTGGTAAAGGACGGGTATCGCGTAATTGCAACGGGCCGCCGGCAGGAGCGGCTGGACGCGCTGGCGCAGGAGGCCGGGCCTGCGCTGCTGCCGTTTAAGCTGGATGTGACCGATCTTGCCGCCGTGCAGGCGCTTCCTGCGTCTTTACCGGAAGGCTGGCAGGATGTGGATGTGCTGGTCAACAACGCGGGGCTGGCGCTTGGGCTGGAAAAAGCGTGGGAAACCAGCCCGGCTGACTGGGAACGCATGATTGCCACCAACGTGACGGGGCTTGTGGAAATCACGCGTGCGCTGCTGCCGGGCATGGTGGCGCGGAACAGCGGGCATGTGATCTCGCTTGGCAGCACGGCGGGCACGTATCCGTATCCCGGTGCGAATGTGTATGGCGCGACCAAGGCCTTTGTGGACCAGTTTATGCGCAACCTGCGGAGTGATCTGCTGGGCAAGCAGGTTCGGGCCACAACCATTGCGCCGGGCCTGTGTGGCGGCAGTGAGTTCAGTGCCGTGCGTCTGGGGGATCAGGCGAAGGCGGATGCCGTTTATAACGGCACAAAACCGCTGCTGCCGGAGGATATTGCAGAAACCGTAGCGTGGGTTCTCGCTCTTCCCGCGCATGTGAACATCAACCATGTGGAAATGATGCCGACGTGCCAGGCCTCCGCCGGGCTGGCTGTGGACCGCACAATGGCGGGCTAAGCCCTGACGTTTCAATGAAAAATGCCGTGCCCTCACAGCGGGGGCACGGCATTTTTATGTCTGGTGTTTTGCGGCTTATCGCGTGGGGGAGATCTTGTCGGCAATAGCCTGCTGGTGTTCCCGCAGGGCCTGATCCTTTGCCTGTTTGGCCGCAATTTTTTCCGCGGCTTTGACTGTTTTTCTGGCCTGCATCCGTTCAAGCCGTTCCTTCAGCGCCATGCGCTCGTACCGGATGCGCTGGCGGATCCAGTTGAGCAGGCCAGACAGTGTGACAACCAGAATCCCCACAAAGGTCCAGCCATCCAGCGGCTGATGGAACACCAGATAGCTGAGCGCGACGCCCCACACCATCTGGCTGTATTGCGGCAGGGCGACGCGGTTGGCGGGGGCGCGGGCGGTTGCCATCATCATCAGCAACTGGCCGAAGGCAGCCAGAAAGCCATAGCCAAACAGATAGACCCATGTGGTCACCCCGTGCGGCCATGAGGCATGTGCCCACATCAGAATCCCGTTGCCAATCAGCGGGCCAGCCAGACTGGAGCCGAACAGAGACAGCCGTGCGCTGTTCTGCCCGGCCAGACGGTAGGCAATGACGCTCCCGGCGTTGGCGACGGCGGCAATCAGCGCGCACAGATGCCCGAAATGCAGCGCCCGCACCCCCGGACGCAGCACAATCAGCACGCCAATAAAGCCGAGGACTACGGCCAGCCATGCCCAGGCCGTCACTTTTTCCTTCAGCAGCACCACGGAAAGAATGGTGACAAACAGCGGCATGAGGAACATCAGCGAAAGCGCTTCGGGCATGGGCAGCAGCATGAAGGCTTCCACGCTGGCGGCGGTCGCGACAAAGGTACAGACGGCGCGCAGAGCCCACATGGCGGGTTCCTGCGTGCGGAAGACGTCACTGTAGGCTTCCCCCGGCTTACGGATGAACGGCAGCAGAAGAAGGCCGAAAACCCCGCCGGAAAACGCGACTTCAAACGGGTCAAGCTGCCCGCCGAGAAGCTTGGAGAACGCATCACTGATTGCGTAGGAGGCAAATGCCCCCAGAGCCAGCGTAATGCCGGAGAAGAGAGTTTTGGGGTCCATAGACTGCCTAAAAATGTTGTGCTTGTCGGGGGCTGTGGGTGAGGGTTTGAGGGGGGGGGCGGGCCAGCATGGCCCGGCTCCTTTCCCGCACTAAGCAAAAAACGGCACGGGTTGGAAGTACATTCGGTCTGGAGAGGCCGGGGGGAGTGCAGGGTTGCATTTCCCTGCCAGCTTGAGCAGGCGGGGCGAACATTCTATACAGGCCACAAGGGGATGGGGTTCCCCCTTTAACCGCCCTTGCAAGGGCTGATGACTCCTGCCGTAACGATCTGGCGGGAGAGGTGCGACCTGTTCCCGCCGCAGCACGGCGGGCGTTCTGGATGGCCCGCCGGAATGAAGGGGCCTTATATGTCTTTTGCTTCCTGTCTTCTGGTCATGCTCGGCGGTGCGCTGGGCACGCTGGCGCGCTATGCCGTGACATTGCTGACAGCCCCGCTCAGCCGGACAATGCCGTGGGGCACCATGGTTGGCATCAATGTGGTGGGGTCTTTTATCATCGGGTTTTTCAGCACGCTCACGCTGGCGGACGGGCGCTACCCGGTGTCTGACAATACCCGCCTGTTTGTCATGATGGGCCTGTGCGGTGGCTACACCACCTTTTCCTCCTTCAGTCTGCAAACGCTGGACCTGCTGCGGAGCGCGGCATGGGGCCGGGCGCTGGCGAATGTGACGCTCTCTGTCCTGCTCTGCATCAGCGCGGTCTCGCTCGGCCACCTGCTGGCCACGCGCCTGAATGGCCAGACCCTGCAGCTGACGCAGGCGGAGGAGCAGAGTGATATGGAAGGCGAGATGGAGGGCTGAGCCATTGCAGATCAGGTGAGCCTCTTTTACCCGCCCGTTTTTACCTGTCTGTTTCTGCTCGGATGGCTTTAGGCTTGCATTCCCCACCGGATTAGCGCATCTGTGCAGGAAGCGGGTGCTTTTATCCGGGTTCTTGACGCATGTTGCGTCTGGTTTATCTCCATAAAAGTTATGATTTCGTGTGTGTTTTGTGCACGACCGCGTTTGTTTGAGAAGGAGCCTTTGTTATGGCAACAGGCACCGTAAAATGGTTCAACCCCACAAAGGGTTATGGTTTCATTCAGCCGGAAGATGGCGGTCAGGATGCGTTCGTTCACATCTCTGAACTTGAGCGCGCTGGCATGCACACTCTGAACGAAGGTCAGAAAGTGTCTTACGAGCTGGAAGCTGGCCGTAACGGCAAGACCTCTGCTGTTGGTCTTAAAGCGCTCTGAGCCTTTAAACCGCAGAGATGCTGTCTGGAAAAGCCGTCCTTCGGGGCGGCTTTTTCTTTTGGGGGCAAGAGGATGGGGGCAGGGTGATGCCCCCCGGTTTAGGTGTTCAGGTATTATGCGGGTCTACGCTCTGGAACCCGTAGGTTTCATAGCGTGTTTTCAAAACGCCATTTTCAACATCCACCACCATAAAGCCCTCTGGCGTGCCATAGCGTGTGCCGTGCCACCAGTTGCCGGACACAGCGCCGCCCGTAATGTAGGGCACGCCATGCCAGTCCACCCGTTCCAGAATATGGGTGTGGCCCTGTAGCACACCAATGACGTTGCAGGTGTCAAACAGCGGCAGGACCTCATGCGCGTTGACAACGCTGATGCCGTGATGCTTCTGCGGTTTTTCCGGCGGGGCGTCATAATCCTCCACGGCTGTAACCAGTGGAATGTGGGTGACGACAATAATGGGCGTCCCGGCGGGCTGGGCGTCCAGATCCTTTTTCAGCCAGACAAGCTGCTGCGCATCAATCCGGCCTTCATACATGCGGTCTGCCGTAATGCCGATGGAATCCAGCACAACAAAATGCACGCCTTTATGGTCAAAAGAGTAATAAAGCTGGCCGAACTGGTCCTCGAAGTATTTTTTACCGTAAAACGGGTCCGTCGGCTGGGCGCCGCTTTTGGTATACACGCCAAAACAGTCATGGTTGCCGATGGTGTGGTGCACCTGCATGGTGAGGTCATTCGCCGTGCGCTTGTATAAATCCATCAGCATGGTGGCGCGGCCTGCATTGACGCCCAGCGCATCAAACACATGATCCCCGCCCTGAATGGCAAAATCCGCCGGAATGGTCCGCGCTTTCAGAAACGCGGTGTGGCAGCCCGCATTGGCGTTCAGTTCCGGCTGGAGATGTGTGTCGGTGATGAACAGGAACGTGAAGGGCTCATGCCGGAGCAGCGGGGGGCGGCTGGGGATGGCGGCGAGTGAGCGCGTGAGGGGGGCAAATGTCAGGCCCGCAGTCAGGGAGAGAAACGTGCGGCGGTTAAACTGGACCATGAGCGGCGATTTCCGTTTGCGTGGAAAGGGTGAACAGGCACCCTCCACTGTGCGCAAAACGGCGTGTGCTGCCAGAGCTGTCACAAATGTTTAATATGCAAAGGCGCTGTAAGGCGCGTGGGGTGCCGCAGGTTCAGGGAATGACGATATCCATGCCGCATTTAACCCGGTCCAGCGCAATCAGGCTGCGGAAACGGGCGACGGCCTCGTTTCTGGAAAACAGCTCACGGGTAATCTCTTCATAAGTCGTCATGTCTTTGGCGACGATAATCACAACAAAGCTGATCCCGCCCGTCACATAATAACATTGCTGGACGGAGGGCGAGGCCTGAAAGAGCGCCTTGGCGGCATCAACCGTTGCAATCCGCTCATCCACCAGATGCACCTCGACAATGGCCGTAATGCTCATCTGCACGGCGCGCACATTCACCTCGGCGCAGTTCCGCGTGATGATTCCCGCTTTTTCCATGCTGGCAATCCGCCGCTGCACGGCGGCGGCCGAGAGATTGACCCGGCTGGCAATCTGCCGTTGCGGCATTTTATTGTCACGCTGGAGCAGCCGCAGGATGGCTTTATCAAAGGAATCCAGAGCGCGCGGGGGAGGGGTTTGAGCCATAGGTGAGTTTTTGTTGCATTTGGGGCCGTAATCAAGAGCGCAAAGATCATCTGGGTGATGATATGTCCCGGATGTTCAGGGAGACGGAGCATCATGACCCACATCGGTGACCATTCAGCGGCCCACACGGGAGCCCAGACGGGGCGCGGCGTGCTGTGCGGCGCGGGTGCCGGTGCGCTGTGGGGGCTGGTGTTTCTGGCGCCGGAACTGGTGCGGGATTTTAACCCGCTGATGCTGGCTGCCGGGCGCTACCTTGCCTACGGGGTGATTGCCGGGGTGCTGATCCTGCCGCGCTGGCGGCGGCTTTCCGGCCTGCTGAGCGGGCGGGACTGGCAGGCGGTGTTCCTGCTCTCTCTGGCGGGCAATACGCTGTATTATGTTCTGCTATCTCAGGCCGTGCAGAGCGGCGGGATTGCCCTGACATCCCTGATTATCGGGTTTCTGCCGGTGACTGTTACGGTTATTGGCAGCCGGGATCAGGGGGCTGTACCTCTGAAAACTCTCGCGCTTTCTCTGGGGTTATGCGTGGCAGGGGTGGTGTGCATTGGCTGGCAGGGGCTTTTGGGGCCGCAGGCGTCCGGCCGTACGGTGCAGGGCATGTTGTGTGCGGTTGGAGCGCTGGTGTCCTGGACAGCCTATGCCGTGGGCAACAGCCGGTGCCTGAGCCGCCTGCGGCATGTATCCGTGCATGACTGGAATTTGCTGGCAGGCGTCGTGACGGGCGCGCAGGCTGTTGTGCTGGTGCCGTTTGCCCTGCTGGCGCAGAAGGGGCCTCATTCCGCAGAGGCATGGGGCCGGTTTGCCGGTGTGTCTGTCGGGGTGGCGATTTTGGCGTCCATGTGTGGCAACGCCTTGTGGAACCGCATGAGCCGCCTGTTGCCCCTGACCATGACCGGGCAGATGATCCTGTTTGAAACGCTGTTTGCGCTGCTGTACGGATTTTTGTGGGAGCAGAGGTGGCCCCACCCGCTGGAGTTGGCGGCGTTCGGGCTGGTGGCAGGCAGTGTTCTGTCCTGCGTGGCCGTCCACCGGAAGCATGTCCCGGCGGCACAGGCCTCTGGTCCGGACACTCCCTGCCAGACAGAAATTGCCGGGCAGGGAGTTTGAAAACCCTTTTTACTCAAAAAGGTTATTCAGACGGCATGCGGTAGAGGGCGCAGAGTTTGTTGCCGTCCGGGTCCCGCAGATAGGCCAGATAGAGGTCTCCCGTGGGGCTGTGGCGGACGCCGGGCGGGTTTTCAATAGCTTCCCCGCCATTGGCAACGCCTGCTTTGTGCCATGCGTCGGCTTCTTCCGGGCTGGCGACGGCAAAGCCAATGGTGCTGCCGTTGCCAGCCGTTGCGGGCTCACCGTTCAGCGGTTTTGTGATCACCAGACGGCCGCCGCCATGCGTATAGGTCAGGCGGCCTTTGGCGTTCGGTTCCGCCGGGGCGCAGCCCATGACACCCAGAACGGCATCATAAAACTGTTTGGAGCGGGCAATATCGTTACTGCCAAGCATGATGTGGCTGAACATGAAGCGTGTTTCTCCTCACCCGGTATGGGGTGCCGCAGAGTAGCGCGATACCGGGTGGCGTCAAATCCTCCCCACGCAGAGCCTGTGTGCAGAAAACCGCGGGCTTATGGCAGCCCCATGCCGCCGTTTGCGCCGAGAATCTGGCCTGTCATGTAACTGCTGTCATCCGAGGCCAGAAGCACGTAGGAAGGGGCCAGTTCCGCCGGCTGGCCGGGGCGCTTCATGGGAACGCTCTCCCCAAATTTTTCCACATTTTCCATGGTCTGCCCACCACTGACCTGAAGTGCCGTCCAGAACGGGCCGGGGGCGATGCCGTTGACGCGGATACCTTTTTTGACAAGCTGTTTGGCCAGCCCTTTTGTAAAATTGGCAATCCCTGCCTTGGTGATGGAATAGTCGAGAATATTGACGGACGGCTCATACGCATTGGTGGACGATGTGAAGATAATCGTGGAGCCGGGCTGCATGTGCGGAATCACCGCTTTGGTCAGCCAGAACAGCGCGTAGAGATTGGTCTTCATGGTCCAGTCGAACGCCTCGGTCGTGACGTCCAGCAGATCATCATGCGTTTGCTGGCGGCCCGCGCAGTTGACGAAAATGTCCAGACCACCCAGCTCTGCAACGGCTTTTTCAACAAGCTGCCTGCAAAAATCCTCATCCCGCAGGTCCCCCGGCAGAGCGACGAATTTACGGCCTTCCTTGCGGACCAGCTCCCCGACCTCGGCGGCATCCGCTTCTTCCTGCGGCAGGTAATTGATGGCGACGTCCGCCCCTTCCCGCGCATAGGCAATGGCGGCGGCGCGGCCAAGGCCGGAATCTCCCCCGGTAATCAGCGCCTTGCGGCCCTTGAGTTTGCCGCTGCCCACATAGGATTTTTCACCGTGGTCTGGCAGGGGCGTCATTTTGGAGGCAAGGCCCGGCCAGGGCTGCGGCTGCGCCTTGAACGGGGCATGCGGGTAGAGAGAGCGGGGGTCTTTGAGGGGGGAGGAGGTCATGGCGTTCTCTTTCACAGTCTGGGCCGCGGCAAGGTTGATGAACACGGGCGTCCCGGCCGCAGCCGCAAGGCCCGCCATTTTCAGGACGGTCCGGCGGGAGGGGCTGTGTCCGGGGGCTGGTGTCTCATCCGTCATGCGGCTGTCCTTTCGCATCGGGCCACAGCACGGCGCGTCAGGCGGGAGGTCTGGCCTGCCGTCTGCTGTGTTCAGGTGTGCCTGTGTGTCGGTGGGCCTGTGTTTCAGTGCGCCTGTCCGGCCCGTGGCTTTGAAGTTCATAACCCAGACGCCCCGGCGGCGGAGGGGTTCCCCTATGGGGGCTGTGCGGGGTGCATGGCTGGTGGCTGGTGGCTGGTGTTAGGTGAGTAGCAGGTTATCAGGTGATAGGTGAGTGGCAGGTGATCAGGTGATAGGTGGCACGGAGCACGTTGCAGGCGGCGGTGTTCAGGGCAGGTTGCGGGCGGCGGTGTGCAGGCCGCGTGGGCTGCCTTTGTCTTGCTGGTGGATTTTGTTAAATAACAGGAATGACTGAGGGCAGGCTCTGTCCTGTGTTTGTGGTGTCGTCATGCGGGGGAGAGGCAGAATGTCCGACGTGCCATGTCTGGAAACCGAGCGTTTGCTGTTTCAGGCGCCGTGCCGGGAGGATTTTGAAGAGTTTGCCGCCATGTGGGCAGACCCGGACGTGGCGCGCTATACATGCGGCACGCCGGAAACACCGCAGGCCGCGTGGGGCAGGCTGCTGCGCTACAGGGGTGTTTGGGGCGTTATGGGCTTTGGCTTCTGGAGTGTGCGGGACAAACAGACGGGGCGGTTTGTTGGTACAATTGGCTTCCATGACGCGCATCGGGATGTGACGCCCTCTGTCGTGGGGGTGCCGGAAGCAGGCTGGGTTCTGGCTTCATGGTGTCATGGCAAAGGGTTTGCCACAGAAGGGGTCAGCGCAGCCTGCCGGTGGCTGGATACGCACACGCCTTACAGACGCTCGGTGTGTCTGGTGTCTCCCCGCAATACGCCCTCCATCCGCATTGCGGAGAAACATGGATTTGTGCTGTTTGCAAAACCGTTTTTTATGGGGGAGGAAACGCTTCTGTTTGAGCGTTATGCTCCAGAGTGAGCGTTTCTTCCGCAAGCGGGCCGGTGGGTTAAACGCGCCCTAATGTCCGCCGTAACGTGCGGTTTAAGGGTTCAGAAAACTTACGGCTAATTATGCTGGCCAGCAGGCCGGAGCCGATGAGGAAGACGGGCAGAAGAGCCACGCGTTCCAGCCCTGTTCTGGGCACGGTTTCTGGCGGCAGCATGGTGCGCAGCAGGCCGAGAATAATCAGGTGGAACAGGTAGAGTTCGTAACTCAGGCGGCCTGTTTTCTCCAGCCCGCGCAGCAGGCGGGAGCGTGTGGCAAGCGGCCCGTTTTCATGGTGCGCGGAGGCGATCAGCAGGATTGCGGCCCCCAGCGCCATGACGGACACTCCCCAGATATTGGTCGCCCCGATGGAGCGCCAGAGATAGAGCCAGACCATGCCGAGGATAATGGCAGGCTGGAGCAGCCGCGCTGCCAGACCCTCCAGCCGCCAGCGTGTGGCGATAACAGCGGCCATGCAGCCAATGGCAATGCCGTCAAACGAGGCGAGATAGGCAAACAGAAATCCGGATTCATCATTCTGATGCGCCATGCGGTACAACGGCCCGACCACCGCCACCAGCCCCCAGAACAGCATGATAAACGGGGTGCGGCGCAGGGTGAGAGCCACCAGCGGGAAGGTCAGGTAAAACACTTCCTCCACGGAGAGGGACCACAGCACGCCCAGCGCGTAATTTGCCCAGTCATACCGGGCGATAAACAGGTTCATGCTGAAGGTGAGGGACGCCAGATTGGCCCGCATCATGGCGGCAAGCGGAGACAGGCCGGGAATATGCGTGTTGAACATGGGCAGCCCGGCCAGCGCAAGCGCGTTGACCAGCGCGAGCAGGAGCAGCAGGCACGGCACAATCCGCGCGATGCGGAAGGCGTAAAATGTGCGGGCCTGTAAAGCGGCAAGACTGCCCCAGCGGGAGAGGCTGTTGCTGGTGATCAGAAAGCCGGAGATAACAAAAAACAGCGTGACGCCGTAATTGCCATTCCGCGCCACAGCCCGCACCGCCTCTGGCGTGATAAGGGCCGCCAGCGCGGATTGACTGAGCGGATAGGCAATGCAGAAATGGTGGAACAACACCAGCAGAATGGCGATGCCCCGCAGCAGGTCAATCCGCCGGTTGCGGTGGCCGGGGGTGACGGGGGGCGCTTCAGGCGGGAGGGGCATGGGGAACCTGACTGGCAGAAGGAGACTTGAGGCACGCTTCTGGCAGCGGTTCGTGGTTAAAATAGGACGATACTGTAATAAAAAACCCCACAGGGACACATCATGGTCCGCTGCGGGGTTCTCAGGTCAGCTGGCCGGGAGGGGCGCTGGATGGGGTCAGGAAACCCCGGCCATGCGGGCAAATTTGCGCTGGCGGCTGAAGAACAGCTTTTCCGTTACAAAAAACGCCAGATCCTGCACCTTGCTGTGCGGGGTGAGGCCGATGGTCTTGAACACCATGCTGGTCACGCGGCGCAGGTGGCGCGGCTGATAGTTCTTCATGGCGCGGGACATATAGGCCGCAATGCAGCGGTTATGGTCGTAGGGCAGGGAGGGTGGTTCGTTTGTGGTGTAGTAGGCGGAGGCGAGTTCATCATCCTCGCTTTCCGTCACCCGGCCCAGCGCAATCCGGGCGCGTTGCAGGGTGCTGATGCGTTCGCGCTTCAGGTAGCGGTGCATATGGTCATAAAACAGTTTGAAGTGCCGGAATTCATCGGCTGCAATCTGTTTGCACAGGGCTTTCAGCACGGGTTCTTCCGTGGCGTCGGCCAGCGCGGAATAAAAAGAGGAGGTCCCGGTTTCCACCATGCAGCGGGCAATCAGTTCCCCCGTGCGGGAGCCACGCACGGACTGATCGACTTCCAGCGGGATATGATAAAAGTCGCGGTAGCGCTGGAAGGCGGCCTGATAATCCCATTCCGGGTCCGCCAGCATGGCCCAGCGGCCCAGCGCGTCCCCGTGCTGGATTTCTTCCACCGCCCAGTGGTCTGCCGCCTGTTTGAAGTCCGGGTCATCATGAAACACGTTGTTCAGATAGATGGCGTAGTCCACGCTGTTGCGTTCCACCACGGCTGCTGCCTTGATGGCGGGCACAAGCTGGGGGTCCACGCGGGCGGGGTCAAATTCGTCCCAGGGTAGCTGGTCAATCTGCCAATGTTTCATCTGCGCCGGGGCTCCCGTCCTGCTGCTCTTAAACCTGTCTGTAGGCGTCAGGCCGTCCGCACACGTTGCCGTGTGCGCAGGATGGCCCGGACTGTTGCTCTAGACCATTCCCGTGCGGGACGGAATGGCATGACAAAAAAAAGACAGTGCGGGCGGCCCGGCGGGTCTGGGCGGGGGTATCAGACCTGCCGGAGGGGGTGGCGCGCCTCAGACCGTCGGGGCGATGGCGGGTGAGTTGCTGGCCGTGGCGGGCGGCAGCGGGCGGGGGCGGCGGTTTTCATCCAGCGCGACAAAGGTGAAGTCCCCTTCCGTCACCTTGGAGGTCAGGTGCGTGTGGCGCGCGCGCCGCCATGTCTGCACATGGATGGTGAGCGAGGTGCGGCCTTCCCGCGTGATGTTGGTGTAAATGCTGACTTCATCCCCCACCACCACGGGTTCCAGAAAAACAACGCCGTTAATGGCAACGGTTGCGGCGCGCCCGTTGGCCCGGAAGGCCGCCGTGGTGCCCGCGGCAAGATCCATCTGTGAGATGATCCATCCGCCGAACACGTCCCCCGCGGGGTTGGTATCGGTCGGCATGGCGATAACGCGGATGGTGGGCACACCGTCTGGCAGATGGGAGGCAGAAGCAGCAGGCATAATATCAGGGCCCTTTATCAGGAAGGAAGGCGAGGGTTAACGGAAGGGTGGTTCATCAAAACCACGCAGCTTGCGGGAATGCAGCCGGGCGACACCCTGCTGCCGGAGCAGACGCATGGTTTCAATACCGACCATCAGATGCTGGCTGACCCGCTCACGATAGAACGCATTGGCCATGCCGCGCAGCTTCAGTTCTCCGTGAAGGGGTTTGTCCGACACACAGAGCAGCGTGCCGTAGGGCACCCGGAAGCGGAAGCCATTGGCCGCGATTGTGGCGGATTCCATATCCACAGCAATGGCGCGGCTCATATTGATCTGGGTGAAGAGATGCGCCAGACGCAATTCCCAGTCCCGGTTATCGGTGGTCATGACGGTGCCGGTGCGCAGGCGCGTCTTGATGGCGGAGTCGTGCAGGCCCGTCACCAGAGCGGTGGCCTCCTGCATGGCCACCTGCACCTCGGCAATCGGGGGGACGGGCACCCATGTTGGCAGGTCGGCGTCCAGAACGTGATCATCCCGCACATAGCCGTGGGCCAGAACGTAATCCCCCAGCATCTGGGAGCGGCGCAGGCCCGCGCAGTGGCCCACCATCAGCCAGCAATGCGGGCGCAGCACGGCCAGATGGTCCGTCATGGTTTTGGCGTTGGCGGGGCCGACGCCGATATTGATCAGCGTAATGCCATCCCCATCCGGGCGGCACAGATGGTAGGCGGGCATCTGCGGCAGGCTGCCAGCCGGGGCTTCGGGCGGGGTGCTGCCGGGGCCGGTGTAAATCTGGTCTCCGGGTTCAATAAACGCCGTGTAATCACCCCCCGCATCCACCTGCGCGCGGGCATAGGCCCGGAAGGTCTCCACGTACCGCTGGTAATTGGTGAGCAGGATAAACCGCTGGAACGCACCGGGAGTGGTGCCGGTATAATGATGCAGGCGCGCGAGAGAGTAATCTGTGCGTTCCGCTGTAAACAGGGCCAGCGGGCGAGGTCTGCTGGCGTCGGGCAGAAGCTCACAGTTGGCGATGCTATCATCCGTGGCGTGCAGGTTGGGCAGCGCGAACTGTTCCTGCAACAGCAGCAGGTCTGCTTCTGTCAGGCCTGTTGCGGCCTCTTCCATTACATAAGGCAGCGGAATGGGGTGGCGGGACCGGCCGACCAGCACCGGCTGGCCATAATGGTGCAGCAGCGGGGTAATCTGCTCCCGCAGATACTCCCGGAACAGCGCCGGGCGGGTGATGGTGGTGCTGTAAAAACCGGGGTCCAGAATAACGTCAAACGGTGGGCGGCCCGTGAGCGGCGTGCCGGGGGGCAGTTCCAGCGCCAGACAGGGGTAGGTTGCCTCACCCGGCGGGCAACCTTGCCGCGCCTTAAAGGCGGCATGCAGGCGCTCCACGCTCTGCGCATACAGGCTGCACAGATGGTCAATCGCGGCGTCTGCGGAGGTGAAAGCCTTGAAATCCGTCCCGGCGGCATCGCGCAGGGCGGTCATGTCGGGGTGTGGTAACGTCATGCGCTCACCATAGCGCGATAACGGGGGGACCGCGCAACCGTGCCGCGCCCGGCGGGGATGCGAGCCAGCGGTTTTCTGCCCCGCGCGGCATATCTGCGCACGGAAAAGTGCGCTATAGCCCCCCGACTGCTGACAGAGGAGGCCAGAGACGCGCGATGATCGCCATCACCCCGGAACAGACCGCCATTCTGGAAAAAGCCCCCACCTCCAGCTTCCGGGTGATTGCCGGGGCCGGGTGCGGCAAAACCTCCACGCTGGAACTGTTCAGCAAAACATGGACGCGCCACCGGGGGCTGTATCTGGCCTTTAACACCGCCATTGCCAAAGAGGCCCGCGCCCGTTTTTCAACCCAGATTGAAGCCCGCACCGCCAATAGCTACGCTTATCGCAGCCTGAATATCGGGCAACTGGGCCGCAAGGTGCAGGGGCGTTACATGGCGCGGGACCTCTGGCGGCTGGAAAAACTGCTGGGCAGCAAGGCAGGCGGTGCGCCGGACGTGGTGCTGAAAACGCTGAGCAATTTTCTGATCAGCGAAGGCTCCAAAATTACGGCGGTGCATTGCCCGGAACCGGAGAGCGGGCGGAACAGGGACATCCGCCAGTTTGTAGCGCAGGCCTATAAATATCTGGTGGCGTTTGAAAAACATGATTTCCCGATCACGCATGATCTCTATTTGAAAAAATTCGAGCGTGAGCAGAAAATTACCGGCTATGACTATATTATGGTGGATGAAGCGCAGGACCTGAATCCGGTTCTGATTTCCATCCTGAAAAAATCCGGCCTGCCGATTGTGGCGGTGGGGGACCCGAACCAGTCCATTTACGCCTTCCGTGGGGCTGTGGATGCCATCAGCGCGCTGGACGGCCCCTGCCTGCCGCTGACGCAGAGCTGGCGCTTTGGTGAGCCGGTGGCGCGGATGGCTAACGCCATTCTTGCGCACCATTCCCGCAAACCGGCGCATCGCCTGCACGGGAACCCGGCTGTTAAAAGCCGTGTGCAGTTGCACCGGAAAGGCATTAAGCCCGAGCACAGCACGCTGGTTCTGGCCCGCACCAACGCCCGGCTGTTTGAAGGGCTGGCGGACAGCACCCGGCCTTTCCATGTGCTGGGCGGGGTGAGTGACATGGTGCAGGAAATTCTGGCGGCCTATAACCTGTATCAGCGCCAGTTTCAGCCCTCGCTCAAGCCGGAGGGGGCGGCTCTGGAGTATGCCTCATGGCGGGATCTGGAAAATGCGGCGGAAGGGCGGGATGCGGACCCAGTGGCTAAACGGCTGTTTGGTATTGTAGAAAAACATAAGGATACACTGGATAAAAAGATAAAGACCATCCAGACGCTCTATCGTGAGAGCGCTGATGATGTCAGTCTGGTGTGCTCCACCGCGCATAAGGCCAAGGGGCGGGAGTTTGATGCCGTCATTATGCTGGATGATTTTCTCTCCCCCGAGGAATGGAGCAGGCGGCGCACGCAGTTTCAGGACCGCGCCAGAAAGACGGAGCAGGAACACGGCCCGCTCTCCCCGCGTCTGAAAGCCCGGCTGAAGCGCGATCTGGATAATTGTGATCAGGAAATCAACCTGCTCTATGTAGCCTGCACCCGCGCCCGGCTGACGCTTTCTCTGCCGGAGGGATTGTTTGAGTTCTGGAAGACCGTCTAGACCGTACTACGGCAAGGGGTTGCCTTTGGGATAGCATTGCGTATCTTTAACAAACCGGGTTCTGCGGACGGTTTGGCACTGTCTTCAGGCTCCGTCTGGAGCGTCATAAGAGATGTGCAATGTCGAAATGGAAGACGAGTCTCTCTGGTGCTGTTGTAGGTCTGTGCTGCCTGTGGTGGCCGCCTGAGGCGGAGGCCCAGCACTCCTGCATTGTGGCCTCCATCAGTGAGACTTTATTAGGCGGGCAAAGTGATACGCCGCTGATGCCGGTTAAAATCAATAACCAGCCAGCCGCTATGTTCTTAAGTTATGATTACGACGATATTTACGTAAAGCACTCCTCTTCCCTGAATTTTGACAAGTTTGCTGATGAGAGTATCTGGGGAACGGTTGACGTTTTTAATACATTTAGAAAACGCGAAAAAGCAGAGGTTGTCAGGGTCGATACATTCTCTTTTGGTGGCTTTAATGTTCCTCACGCCAAATTTATTCTTCTGAAAGAGGCAGGTAACCAGTCAGTTCAGGGTCTTCCTGTTGCTGGTATATTGGGCACCGTCTTTCTCAATAACTTTGCTGTTTTGTTGGACATGAAGAGCAGGAAAATCACCCTTTTTGAGGTTAAAGACGGGTGTGAGAATAAAGAAGAAATGACGAAAATCATGGGGGGTGATTTTCATGAGGCCAACATCAACAATAATGCGAACAGGCTGGAAGTGGGGGTAAAAATATCTGGCCATAAAATGTATTTTTTTATCAATCCCGATCTGGATATGACAGAAATGCCCGTGGGTTGGCTTGCCGACTATCACATCCCGTTGGTGAAAAAAGACGAAAAAACTGAGGTGAGATTTACCGGGGGTGAAGGCTATATTTCTAACATCGCGACAGTTGAGAGCCTGAGCATAGGCGACGATACCGAAAAGAACCGGAAGATAAAGGTCGCTGATAAAATTTTTGAGGGGTCTTTAGGGCTGGATTTTTTTGCTGACAAAGTTGTTTTAGTCGATGCCGTTAATTCCAGAATGTATTTTAGAAAAAGTGACGGGGTGAGTCAGGACCCGGGTCATAACTTGCATTTTGAGACCTCAAAAAATGCCAATATAGATGTGAAATAACCTCACTATATTCGATGGTGGCAGGACGTGTTTTTCTGCCATTCTCACTCCATGACAGGGAACCAGTGGGGCTTTGCCGGGTTGAAACATATGACATCTATGTGATCAGCAAAGGACAGGCCGCATGAAACGTTCCCTTCTGACAGCAGCAGCTTTGCTGGCAACTTGCGCTCTGGCCGCCTGTATGCCGCCGCCGGGAGATATGGGTGGACCCGGCGGGGGAAGAGGCGGGCATCATCAGGGTGGTCCGGGTGGCGGCCAGCGTGACGGCGGCTGGCGCAACGGGAACAGCTCCGGCAACATGCAGGGCGGTGGACCCGGAATGGGTGGTCCGGCCATGCAGAATGGCGGCATGGGCGGCGGTGGCGGTTACTAAACACGCCACACTCCGTAAAGCAGAACCATGTGGCCCGACAGGTGCCGGTTCTGTACTGGTTTTAGAGAGCAGGCTTATGCCTCAGGCAGAGCCCGGCATAGCGTAATACCAATTTGTTTTGGCTGTGACTCAGGGGGGGGGGTACACATAGGCGTTGAATTGTGATTCACAGGATACCGTCA
>NZ_JAERKU010000014.1:0-82175 GCF_018256955.1 Acetobacter persici | reverse complement strand
AAAAGACAGCCGCATCCTTTCTTTCCGTCATCCTCATCGCCGCTACAGCAGACTATATCAAGGCCTAACAGGCCCTAAAAACCTCTTGGTTTTGAGGCAATCTCTGTAATTCCATTTCTTCGTTTTTTATTGGAGGAATGGCGACATGAAACAGCCCGGTTTCTTTGATTTTAAAGAACGGCTTGCTCGTTTGAGCGAGCTTGGTGATCAATTCGAAGCATTTTCCCGGACTGTGGATTTCGAAGCATTTCGTCCTGACTTGGATAAAGTTCAGGCCTATGCAGACGGCGGTAAAGGTGGTCGTCCGCAGTTTGATCCGGTGCTAATGTTCAAAATCCTGGTGATCCAGACGCTGAATAATCTATTCGATGAACGGACGGAATACCTGATCAATGCCCCCCTCTCCTTCATGCGCTTTTTAGGTCTGGGGCTGTCGGACCGTGGGCCTGATGCCAAAACGGTGTGGCTGTTTCATGAGCGTCTGACACAGGCTGGTGCGATTGATGTTCTGTTCAATCGCTTTGACGCGACCCTGCGTAATGCCGGTTATTTGCTGATGTCAGGACAGATACTGGACGTGACATTGGTAGTGGCTCCAATGCAGTGGAATACCAACGATGAAAAGACGGATTTGCGGGAAGGACGGATCCCACAGGACTGGCAGGACAAGCCGTCAAAGTTGTCCCATAAGGACGAGCATGCGCGATGGCCACTGAAGTTCGCCCAGGCCAGACGGCAGGAAGGCGGGACGATCCCTTCCACGAATCTGTCCATCCTCTTCTTTGGCTACAAATCACATATTTCCATCGACCGGAAATTTCGGCTGATCCGCAAATGCAAGACGACAGATGCAGCCGCCGTTGATGGCGCGCGATTGAGAGAGGGCTTGCTTGATAAAACTAATACCGTCTCAATGGTCTGGACAGACACCGTCTACCGCTCGAAAGCCAATGAGGACTTCAGGAAAAAGCAGGGCTTTGTCTCAAAGGAGCATAGGAAAAAGCCGTATCTCAAGCCTATGCCACGACATATCCAGAGATCAAACGCCGGAAAGTCCGTTATCCGGTCGCGTGTCGAGCATTTCTTTGCGGATCAGAAGTCACAGACGGGGCTGTTCGCCCGAACCGTAGGCATCGCTCGAGCCACCATGAGGATCGGGCTGGCTAATATCGTCTATAATATGCGTCGCTTTCTCCTCCTGGAGCGGATTAACGCGTTCGCGTAGCAATCCAGAGCATGAAACTTTCTCTCTGCTCAAAACGCAGAGCGAAAATCAGGACCAGGAACCAGAAATCAACACGCCAAAAACCTGAAATCAGGCGCAAGGGGAAGCAATTAAGGGTCCTTCGAACCCTCCAGTTCGGAACTGCGTGCCAGCCTTGCAAAATGGATTGGTCGTTATAATTCGCTGTGCCCGCATTCGGGTCTCGCAGGACGCACGCCCGATGAGGCGTATCACGGGTTTGCTGCGACACGGTTGCCGGGGTTAACCGCAGCAACCGTGTTGGTCAGCAACAACGAGAAATTGGCGGCATAGCAACACCGGGCAATAGCTTATTCACCCCGCAAATCTTTCCGAATGAATGTGGCCACCTCATGTGGTGGGTAAAATCAACATATTCACCCTTTCATGATGATGAAACTTTGAAGAGGTTTTGATGTATATGCGGCTGACTGCGGAGATACTGGTTGGGCGCTTTAATATGACCTCCAAGATGAGCTGCTGCGTGCCAAGGCCAGCGCGGATTGTAAAGTATCGTACGCGCAATGGCGATCATGTCAGCATCGCCCGTAGCCACGATAGCTTCGGCCTGTTCGAAGCCCGTAATCAGGCCAACGGCCACAACGGGGATGGACGTTTCCCGCTTAACTGCACGGGCCAGTGGAACTTGGTATCCTGGGGCAACGGAAATGTTTTGCCGGGGGCTTACTCCTCCACTGGAAACGTGGATGGCGTCGCAGCCGCGTGCCTCAAGCGCCTTTGAGAAAGCGATGGTCTGTTCGATGTCCCAACCATCCTCCACCCAGTCAGTTCCTGATACGCGAACGGAGAGCGGATGGTGAGGTAATGCGGCTCGCACGGCGTCGAACACTTCCAATGGGAAGCGCATCCGGCTTTTGAGCGTCCCTCCATAGGAATCGTCTCTTTGGTTCGATAGAGGGGAAAGGAACTGATGCAGAAGATAGCCATGTGCCGCGTGCAACTGCACGGCATCAATCTTCAATTTGGCTGCTCGATGAGCGGATGCGACGAATGCGTCACGTATCCTGACCATACCTTCGCGGTCTAGCCTCATGGGCGCATGATCAGTTGGCTGAAAAGGTAGATCTGAAGGCGAGACCGTTTGCCATCCGTTCGGTATATTGGGAGCGATTTGCGCACCAACTTTCCACGGCACCTCGCATGATGCTTTACGCCCGGCATGGGAGAGCTGGATGGCGATTTTAACGTCTGAAGTTGCCCGGACAACGTCCAGAATACGGTGCATGGCATTTTCAGTCTGCTCATCCCACAGGCCGACATCCGCATAACTGATACGTCCATCGGGCATTACGGATGTGGCTTCGATTGTTAACAATCCTGCGCCAGAAAGCGCCATAGAGCCAAGGTGGACCAGATGCCAGTCCGTCATTTGGCCGTCGATAGCGGAATACTGGCACATGGGTGCCACGACGATCCGGTTGGGGAGGGTTAGGCCCTGAATGTCTATCGGTGTGAAGAGAACAGGTTCGCTCATGTGAATTCTCCCAGATATCTAAGGATATTTTTGCGCGAAGTTAAGAAATTAAGGCCTCAATGAAAAAAGAACATTCGCCAGATCTTCTTCGATAGTGATACCGTTCTGCATGGTACGCGCGCGGTTTGCGCGTCTTCTTTCGCCGGGCAGGCGAATGTCCGGATCGGAATGCAGATGCGCAATGAGATGCATGAAACGCTCCGTCGCATCGTTGCCGGAGGTGATGGCCGGGTCCATGACCAGAAGAAACAGGCCCGCATTCGAACTGGCTGCCCCGGGATAACTGGACGAATGGTCTTCAAAACCGAATGCCGCGCCCGTCATTGCGGCTGCCATAATTTCCACCATCAAGGCGATGGAAGCTCCCTTATGGCCACCGAATGGCAGAAGAGGACCACCATTCATGATGTCGTCTGCCGCAGTCGTCGGGATGCCTGCGCGGGTCAGTCCGGCGGCTGGGGGAAGGGGGCGGCCCTCGCGAGCGTGGCGGCGCACGTCACCTACCGACAGCACGCTCGATGCTTGGTCGAAGGTAATGGCCCCGCCTAGTCCGTCGGGAAAGGCAAAAGCCATGGCATTGGTGCCGATTAAGGCCTTCTTCGCGCCGTAGGGTGCCATGCGAGGTCTGGAGTGTACGAAACTGGCAGCCACCAGCCCCTCTTCGGCCAAAGGTTCGATGTCGCACCACAGTGCTCCTAAATGATGCGTGTTACGGACGCACAACGCAGCCAGACCTTCTTGCCGAGCCATTTCGGTTAGGCGGCTTCTGGCCATGCGGGCGGCGACTGGCGTGAAGCCGTTGCCACCATCGGCACGCAGGAGGCCGGGCCGCACCTGCATGATATCGGGCAACGCGGCGGGATCGGCCCAGTGCGCACGGATTGACGCAACGTGGTCCGGTAAGCGTGACAGCCCATGGCTGAGAACGCCGTCGCATTCTGCACGGACCAGACAGTCAGCAATCGTTCCTGCTACTTCTGGCCGGGCTCCTGCATGCATCATAATATCAAAGGCAAGGGCGAGTGCGTCGGCCCGGCTCAGATAGATCAGCACACGAACGTCCTTTCACGTTGATTTGTGGAACGGAATTGAGTCACGTTGCAAAAATGAAAGATCTGTATGACGTTCCAGTGTTAGGATATTCGCCATGTAATCCGTAGCGTTACGTAGCAAGCCCGCTGTCAGTGTCAGGAATTTTTCCTCTAGCTCGCGATGTGTAAGAGGATTAGCTGCTGACCCTTTGTAGCCGGAGACATGCTCTTCGACCCGTATCGTACCATCGGCTTCCCGCAACCGTATATGCGAGTGCGAAAAATGTGGCAGTTCAGGAGCGGGGACAAAGCGCACGCGGCGTAGCAGATTTTCGATTGACGGATTGTCGAGAATGTCAGTTGCGTCGTCAGCGTGGTGAGGCTGAATGCGGTCAGCCCCTAAAGCCGCTATGGCAATATTGAAGGGACCGTTGAAACGTGCCTGTGTAGGATTGTTGGGTTTGCCAGCTGCCGCGATTACCGGGGCCACTGGCGGTACAACGCCTATTTCGATCGTCACGTTGTCAAACACCGCTGGTCCATGGCGTATGCGCAGCCGGATTACACCATCGATGCCAGCATGAATAAAGCCGCAGCAGGCATGCCATTTTCGTCGTGGATGTGCGAGTTGCCAGCCGCGAACTCCCTGCACTATGGCGGGATCGTATCCTTTAGCTACAGTGGCATATAGCCCAATAGGACTCTCCAGAAGTTTACGCGGTCCCGTCAGACCAGCCGATGCATAGCGGCCAGCCATCAGACCGACCGTCGCTGGCCATCCGCCAAACAGGATCGGCTTAATGCTGCCACCGTCTCCGAACAGGACTTCCGCCGGACACCATCCTGCCAAGGAACCCCCAATGGCCATGGCCGCCGCTATTTTGTTCTCATTCAAACCAAGAGCCACTGCAGTCAGTGCGCTGGTGCCGATTGTCGAGGGAATACCCTCTGACGAGATGCCAACATCCGTGAAGGCTCTATTGTCCCTGCCACCATTGCTTTCCCGGTAACCCATGTTGACCCGCGCGGTTACTTCGATACCTGTGATCAACGCGCCCAATGCTTTATGGCCATCCAGCCTTAAGGTCTGAGCCAAAGTTAGCATTGTAGATACTGCACCGATACTGGCATGGCCGCCGATTAGATCGTTCAGTTCCAAAATGTCACCGATATAGCCGTTGACCCGTGCTGCCCCGGCTTCTGGCAGCGAAGTGTCAAAGCCTATTGGCTGTACGCCGGGGATGTTTGGCTGAGGGACTGAAACAGATGCTTCCGCCGCGGCAAAAGCGCGGCCTTCAGGGCGTACTGATCCAGCGATCATGCAGCCGATGGTATCAAGCAACGCATATTTAGCTTCGACAATTACAGCTTCGGGAATGTGACCTCTGTCGACAATCCCGTATGCGAACTCAGCCAGATGATCAAATAAGGTTGGTTCGGACATGAAGTGTTCCTTGGATAATATGCAAATTGCGAGCTATGCGCTAGGCAACCGAAATTCCGTGTGGGCGTGAAGGAACTCCCGGGTGGGAGCGTGGGTAGGGTGCAGAAGAATCTCCGCAGGAGTACCTTGCTCAAGAATGCGACCGCCATGCAGAAAAACGACGCGGTCCGCCACGTTGTAGGCAAAGCCTAACTCGTGGGTTACGACGACCATCGTGGTACCTTCTTGGGATAATTGCCTCATCGTCCGCAGAACCTCGCTGACGCGCTCAGGGTCGAGTGCCGAGGTGGCTTCGTCGAACAGCATGACGTCTGGATCCATCGCCAGTGCCCTCGCGATCGCTACGCGCTGACGCTGGCCGCCGGAAAGGGTATCTGGGAAGGCCAGAGCCTTCTCGGCAAGATCTACATGATGCAGATGATGTCGCGCTTTTTCCCGTGCCTGCGTGATGCTGTAATTCAGGACGTGCCGCAGACCAATCATAATGTTTTCTTCTACCGTCAGGTGAGGAAACAGGTTGAAATGCTGAAAGACCATTCCCACGCGCCGGCGTAAATTTCGAAGTTCGCCTTCGCGATAACGGCGCGTGCCATCAGGGCGTGGCTGGCCCAGCTGGTTGCCGTGCAGGAAAACATCACCCTCGTCTGGCAAGTCGAGCAGGTTCAGAGTGCGCAGGATGGTACTTTTCCCCGAGCCACTGGAGCCGAGCAGTACGACTGTCTCGCCTTTCGCCACACTGAGGTCGATCCCTTTTATCACATCCTGGTTGCCGAAGCGCTTGTGAATATTTCTGACCGCTATCACGCTCATTCTATTTCTTTCCTCCGATGACCAGCGAAGTGTCGCGCTGCAATCCTGCTTATCCATGTCAGGGTCAGGATCAGGACGGTTATCACGATGGCGGATGCCGTATAGGTTTCGATGGGGCGGTATTCGATATCGCTGACAATCTTGGTTTGATAGAGAAATTCCGGAAAAGCGATGGTCGAGGCCACGGTGCTGATCTTGACGATTTCTATGGCCTCATTGGCCAGAGACGGCATCGCCGCTCGTATGATCTGCGGCGCGATGATCCAGCAGAAAATTCCGGCGCGCGACAGCCCCAGTGCGTAGCCACTTTCCCATTGCCCAGGATCAACCATAAGAAAGCCTCCACGCAGGATTTCACAAAAATAAGCGCTGGTATAAAGGGAAAAAGCGACGCACGCAGTCAGAAAGCGATCATTCTGAAAACCGGTGAGGGCCGGGATCACGTAAAAAAACAGGAATAAAATGACGAGTGCCGGAACATTGCGGAGTAGTTCGACATAGGCTGCAGATGCCATCCGGACGGTGCGAAGTGGAGACATGGAGGCAATAGCCGCCAGCAGGCCGAGGGTGAATCCGGCGACCATGACCACACCCGACAGGCATATGGTATTCATAAGCCCCCGGCCCAATGGTAATAAATAATGCACCAAGAAGCTGAAATCCCATGTATGCCTCATTGTGACCTGCTCCGGCCGAAACGCCGCTCCATGGAGCGCGCAAACATGCTGAGGATGAAAATCGGCACGAAAAAGATGCCGCCGAGAACGACATACGTTTCAATAGGATGATAGGTGCTCGCCGTGACCTGCGACGCAGCATAGACGATTTCGTTGTAAGAGATGACCGATGCGAATGTCGTCGTCTTGATCAGGTCAATAGACCGGGTCATGAAGCTGGGCAGTAGCGCACGTAATGATTGCGGCGCAATGACGAACAGAAACGCTGTATGGCGACTCATGCCGAGAGACAAAGCGGCTTCCCATTGTCCGCGTGGTATTGCGTTCAGCCCGCTACGGAAAACTTCGCTGAAGAAGGCGGCTGATTGCAATGCCACAGCGCCCACCGAGACGACGAGCGCCGACAGGCCGAGGCCTGTGATCATCGGGAAGGCAAAAAACAACCAGTAGAACAGAACGATGGCCGGAACGGCGCGAAGGGTATCGACGTAGGTGACACTCCAGGCGCCAAGAAGCGGAATGCGCAGCACTCGTAGCGCGCACAGGAGCGCCCCCAGAGGAATTGCAAGCAACAGGGATAAGGTCGTTAGGACCAACGTGCCCTTCGCCCCTTCGATAAACAGGCGATAACCTTGCAGAACCGCCATAAAATCCCAATGATAAGGCATAGTAGAACGGTATCCGATCATAGTCCGGTAGAAAGAGGGGGCATCACTGCTTTATTCCCCAATCCTGCCGGTTTAGTGAAACGGCGGTATCAGCATTGACCCCGCGATAGCGCAGAAATGTATTGTATATTTCTTCCATCTTACCGGTATTGTAGTAACGGGTGACGAAAGCGGTCAGGAATTCCTTCCACCTGTTATCCTGTTCCTTGCGCACTGCTACGCCACCGGGCACTGACAGAACCGGCATGGGTAGGATTGTCTTACCGGTTCCGATATGCACGCGAGCGATATCGGCGGCCATTGCCGAGATTACGCCGCCGTTGACCCGGCCTGACTGGAACGCGGCGATTATCTCCGCGCTACTACGAAAGCGCAGGATATTGGCCCGTGGTGCGACTGAAGTGACATATTCATCGGAATTGGAGCCGAGGGCTACAGCCAGACTGTAGCGACTATTGTTCAGATCTGACCACCGGGCAATCGAGATGCTCTCGTCCGCCAGCACCCCCAAAGGGTACCAAAGCATGGGCACTGGCAGGAAGTCGACTGCCAGAGCGCGTCGTGGCGTCGACTCCAACATGAACATGACATCGTACTGCTCCACCTGCAGGCCGGTAACAGCATTGCCCCATGTTGTTTCGACAATTTCGAGGTTGACCTCAAGTGTCCGGGCGAGATCGGCCGCCAGAACCGGGCAGATCCCGCGCCACATATCGGTCCCGACTGTGACGCTCCCCGGCGCCCCCGAATGCAGAATATCCTTGAAATACCAAGGTTCCAGCAAGGCGGCGCCAACCCGTAGTTTTCGCGTAAGTGCGATGCGATCCCAGGTGCTGGGTGGTGAGGCGCGATACGGATTTGCCGCCGCCTTGTGGCCGACGACGACAGCAGTTGCTGCCGTCAGGCCGACTGATGCCATCAGCTGGCGCCGTTTCATGATCAAATCACGAATTTGCGGCACGTGAGACATGTGGTTTCATACTGAGATCTTGCAGTATATTTTCTTGATATAAGCGTTGCTTTCCCAAGCATTGGAAATTGCCCGGTTCACGATCAGCGTCTCACCTGGCCCGTAAGTCTGGCTTTCTCCTATGGCGTTGGTCAGGGTAACCTGCCCCTCAAGGAAGTGCATCAATTCATAATCGCCAAAGGCCGCCAGCCTGCGTCGATAAGGGTCGGCCCCCCACAAGCCAACCGTAAATTTGCCATCTGTGCTGGTATAGAGGGTGCGGCGCCCCACGGCCGGCAGCGACGCACCTAGAATCAGGTCTGCAGGCGGGGGGGAGGCGGGTTCCAGAGCGCCAGCGGGATCAATAGGCACGATGCGGGGGCGCGGTGCCGTCTGGTCGTCAGGGGTATCGCGGCGATGATGCATGAAGAAGACACGTGTTCCTTCGGTCTGCGTCCAGTGCACACGGGCACTACAAGGCACCACGACTGCCTGCCCAGACTGGAAGCGGGCAGGCGTTCCCCCATCGTCCTCAAGTCTGATCTCGCCTGCCGTTACGATCAGCAGAAGATCTATAGGAAAACACTCAATAGTGGCATCAAACGCCTTTAAACGTGCTTCGCCGGTATAGACTTCATGATCGTCGTTACGCACATAATAGAGAGCGCTACTAAAAAAATTGTTTTCAGGAAAAGAGGGATGTTCAGCATCTACCCAGGGCAGGAACCCTTCGACCCTGTGTTCTGACTGATTAAAGGTAATAATGGGGTACATGGACTATCCTTTCGTGATGGATGTGGATTGCACGCGACCTAGGGGAGGATTCAGAACAAATTCCTGCCCCATCGCATGGAAACGGAAATCTGCGATGGCGTCCTCGATCCTGTAGGCGGCGGTGGCCAGTCGGACGATGCTACTGTGAGCGAAATGGTACCATCGGGGCGTCACCGCCGTTATGGGATGAACGGCATCGGGCGCCTGACCCAGAGCGCAGAGGGCCAGATCCCGGCCCAGCACAGTGCCGACGCCGATGCCACGCCCGCTCAGCCCGGCGGCAGACCACAGCCCAGGTGCCAGATCGTGCAGCACGGGATATTTGTCCGCCGTCATGTCGACCCAGCCGCCCCATGCCTCCTGCCATGTGATCGGGCCCAACTGGGGATATGTAATACGCAGGCGGCGGGTTGCTCCGGTTAAGAAGGCGCGCCCGTCGCCGCAGCGTTCCGGACCGTCAACTCCAACGTGCAGCCTCCCGTCGGGCCAGAGGCGGATGCCGGAAAAGAGCCGTCGCGTATCATTCAAGGTCTGCCTTTCCGGCAGGATGCCGGCTAGTATTTGTGGGTCCAGCGGACGGCTGATCGCCTGGTAGGCTCTGACCGGAAAGATTTCGCTACCGATTCCGGGATACATGCGGTCGGAGGTGAAGGCATTGGTCGCGATAATGACGCTTTCGGCGCGGATTGCACCTTGGGCGGTTTGCACGATCCAGCTCTGTGCACTTCTTTCCAGCTGAGTAACTGTGGTATTTTCAGAAATGCTGGCGCCGGCGTTCAGAACGGCCCGCGCCAGACCGCGCGTATAAGCTAGGGGATTGAGGGCAATACCTCGCCTGTCTTGCAAAGCCACGCGGTAGCGTGGGCTGCCTGTCACGGTTGTGCAGGCCGTGTCTTCCAATAGCGTCACCGGGTAACCACGACGAGCCAGATCGTCAGCAAGGCGGCACAACCCATGCTCTTTGCCGGGACGGTGCGCGGCGATCAGGTTGCCACTTTCCAGCATCTCGCACTGAATGTCGTGGCGCCTTACCGTTTCTGAGACGATTTCCGGAATGCGTGCCATCGTTTCGTTGATGCGCCAGGCGCGTTCGGGAGAGAAGGTGGCGTCAATTTCCTTTGGCGTATGTTTCGCCGCCGCCGCGACCTGCCCCCATGCTCGCCCGGATGCGCCCCATCCGATATGCCGCGCCTCCAGCACATGTACGCGGACATCGCGCTCCGACAACGCCAGGGCCGCTGACAGGCCAACGATTCCGGCACCAATAACGATGATATCGTAATGGCTGCCCACAACGATCGGCGTGGTGACAATCGCACTTTCTCCCCGTTCGGAGAAATATTTGCACGGGGGGTCCTGACGGGGTGTGATATCCGCATTCTTCGTCATATCGTCAGTCCTTCCATCATCTTCACCGTCAGCCGAACTGGTTGAGGCACGCGCGGCGGTATTTATCCCCACCCAAGGCATTCGTGATTTCTGTGCTGACATACTGGGCATACTCGGCCAGAGGGGCATAGGAATCCTGCGGCATCGCACCGTCCTCCGCTGTGAAGATGATCGATCCGAACGGCTCCGTGCTCTGCCACCAGACCGGCACGGCCAGTGAATTGACGTTCGTTCTGATTGCACCTTCGGTAGTGGCGTAGCCGCGCCTCCTGATCGCGCGGATCGCGCCCTCCAGTGTTTCCGGCTCTCTACCGATTGGCAGGTGATCGCGCGGCAAGGATGCAAGAACCTGAGGCGGCAGATAGGCGGCAATAGCCAGGCCACCTGCCGTTCTAAGCAGTGGCATTGTTTCTCCCAGAGAAATTGACAGCAAATGGCCCTTTAGCCCCTCCACCTTCTCCAGATAGATGAAATGTGGATACAATAGCTTGGTCGCGATAACGGTATAGCCAGTCTTCTGGGATGCCATCCGGATCATAGAATGGACAACCCGCAAAGCCGGGTGGCGCGCGATGATCCCGCTACCTAGCGACCATAGCAGAAGGGACATCTTGTATTTCCTGCTGCCACCATCCTGTTCGACGTATCCGGCCTGGCTCAACGTATAAAGAATGCGCTGAACGGCACTTTTTTCAATCTTCAACGCGTCGGTAATCTGCGTGATTCCCCGCGGCTCGCTTTCTGCCGCAAGATATTCCACAATTCTGATTGATTTTAGTAGCGTCGAGCTGCCGCGTGTCATGCTCTGTCCATTTCATATGCTTTCAGAATATTCATGACTTCAGAAATCATAAGATCCTTTCAGGTAATAATATCCGCCGAACATGGGGACCTGGGATGAGGCTTTGTCGTAATATGCGACGCCGTAGATGGTAGTTTCAGAGGTTAAACGCCGCGGACGCACGTTAAAGATGTTGTTTGATCCAAGTGCTACGCGCAGCCGTTTGAGCGGGCGGTATCCAACCTCAATGTCCGTAGTCCAGCGTGGTGTATTAACGAACTGCTCAAACACCTTGTTCGAATATCGCACTGATGCCGGGGCCTGATCCTGATAGGTTTGCATGGTTGTGGTTTGCCCCCAACGCGTCTGGCGAAGGGTGACATCCCATTTTTCGATTTCCCAATGGGCCGTTAGGATGATTTTGCTGCGTGGCGAGGCCATCGTAAGATAGCTGATACCCTGAGCGCTCAGAAGCGGATTGCCGTTATTATCTATGCGCAGGTGATGCAGCCGTGTCCTGTTAAGATCGACGCCAAGATTCAGGTCTAGTAGACCATTTTTGTGAAAATCAAAGCGGTAATCAGCAGTAATGTCTACGCCTTGGGTTCTGGTGCTGGCGGCGTTAGAAAAATAATTGCCCGTGACATTGTTGGTATTCAGGCCGCCTCCACCAATTGCTGTCGGCACGTCCGCTCCCATCATGCTGATGGCCTGAAGGGCGAGCGGACCATTATAATTGCCGCTACCGACGATCCGGTCGCGCAGGTTGATCTGGTAGACATCCGCCGTGACATGCAAGCCTTTGATCGGTTCGACATAAAAGCCGCCGCTGGCGTTTGTGGAGCGTTCGGGCTTGAGTGGTGAGCCGCCTAACAGCTTTGCTGATGCGGAATTGGCCGGCAAAAGGGCAGAGGCACCCGACGGCGATATACCCAAAGTGCTAAAATGTTCCTCGGCCAGCGTGGGCGCGCGGAACCCGTTACTGATTGTGGCGCGTATGCCGAAACGGGATGTAAAATCGTAGCGAGCTGCGATCTTACCGCTTTCGGTATCACCAAAATCGGTATAGTGCTCGAACCGGCCAGCGATATCTATGTCCAGCTTTTTGACTGGGTGAGTGTCTATATCAATATACCCGGCCCAGACATCTCTGCTCCAGTTCCCGGCGTTTTGTGGCATCAGCCCTGGCTGCCCGTTCGAACCACCATAAGAATAGGATAATGGCTCTCCCGGGCTCAGGTGGTACATATCCAGCCTGTGCTCGCCACCCCAATAGAGTTCGACAGGCCTATTGAGAATATGCAGTTTTTTCGAAAAATCCAGATCGTTGGTCCATTGAGAATTACGATAGTTCCCGATCAAGAAATCCGTTGGCGTCGTTCCAAATTGAGCATAGTATCCTAAGTTTGCTGTATTTTTCATGCTCATACGGTTTTGGTCTGCGCCGTAAGTGGTGCGGAGGCGCCATTTGACCCCATAGGGCAATTGGCCTTTCAACCCCAAAGTGGCGGCGTAATCGTCTTCATCTATCGTTTCAGACGGCACGAAGCCGTAGGGATAGATGGCGGGTAAGGTGCTGGGTACCCGCAGATACTGATAAGCTTCGGCATGACGATGGGCATATGTGATGTTGCCGAAGAACCCGAGCGTATCGTTGATATCGTATCCGAAATTTGCCAGTAGCGATCCCCGTGTTTCCTCCGGTGAACTGAGGAAGGGATTATTATGGGTACCGGTACGGACATCGGTGTTGGCTGCTGCCGCATGGTCGGTGTGATAATATTGGCCGCTGATATTAAAAAATCCGGATGATCCGATCTTGAAGCCGGAATTAATGTTCTGCTGGATATTCCAGCCGCTGCCGTCATAGGCATTCGCACCCGTCTGGGTTGCGATTTGCATGCCATGGTTCTTTTTTTTCAGGATGATGTTCACGACACCTGCAATAGCGTCCGCGCCATACATCGCCGCTGCTCCGTCCCGGAGAATTTCAATATGATCAATGGCTGATGCCGGAATCATATTCAAATCGACAGGAGTAGATCCCTGCTGGGGACCTGGGTAAATAATCATGTTTGCAGTAGAATGTCGACGCGTACCATCTATGAGCACAAGGGTTTGATTAGGACTGAGGCCGCGCAGGCGGATCTGCGAGGTCAGTGCTTCGGTGTCGCGACCTTGAGCAGAAATCGTGATTGAAGGATTTAGGCGTGCTAACGCATCCGCGACATTCATAGCCCCTGATCGCTGAAGCTGCGTCGCCGTGATGATGTCGATCGGGCTGATGCTCTGGCGAGCTTTTACACCGGTTGAATGCGTTCCGGTTACTACAACCTGTTCATTAACTGGTGAGGCGGGATTTTCCGTTTGGCGAACCGTTTTAGCGCTCTGCGTCGGGGCTGCTGTCTTCTGGCTCGGTGAATGGCGCAAAGTCTCTTTCCCCTGCGGCGTTGCCGCACAAAGCGCGTTCGTCGTCAGGGAAGTAATCAGAAAAGTGCCTGCAACCGGCACATAAGCTTTTATCGCCATACCATAAACCACCACAACAAATAGTTGATATAATTAATATACTGCATGCTCAGATTAATTTTTCAAACACGAAAGTGACACTATATATCGTATAATGATATATGAACCGCAATTAATTAAATCATATAGAAAATAATACTTTAAAATATAGTGCAATAATTACGTTATAAGGCTGAATCCGAACTCTTCGGCATGTGCAATGCCTTGAGGTTTTGCTGCACAATATGCGAATGTTTGCAATCACAGTCTAGCACTACAGTTGCATATTATGTTGTGAGTGGGCGCGGATAGCAGTGGCCTGATGTGTTCGTCGAAAGACGGATCATCTGAGGATGTGGGCGACGGGCAGTCTGCGCTGTGAGAGTTTTACGACGAGACGCCTGATTTCCTGTATGGACCAGCGGGCTAGGACTGTCTTGTTCTGTGGTGTGTTTTTTCGGTTTCAGTGAGTTTGCCTGGCAACGGACACTGGCTATGACGGCATAGGCAAGCATGACCAGAGAAACATGCCGATGCCAACCATGCCAGGAGCGGGTTTCGTTATGATCAAGACCGAATTCGTTTTTGGCCGTCTTCTCGCAACACTCTTCGATCCTCCAGCGCGTCCCTTCAACGTTCACGAGTTCCTACATGGTTGTCCCTTTCGGACACCAGGTTGTAAAACAGGCAAGGTCTCCATCGGCGATGTTTCGGCGGATCAGCAGGCCACGTGTCCATGGTCCTGCTATAGGGCAGTCAAATTCTTCAGCCTCCAGATCGGCAAGCGGGAGACACGCTCAGTTGTATAACAACTCGCCCTTTGTGCCGCTTCCCGCTGACAGACGGCACCAGACCTGCTCTGGAAGATTTGCGGCAATATCTTTGGCTTCTCCTGCAATCAGCGGGCTTGTAGTCCATGCATTGCCCCGGGTTTTGTGGAGACAGCAATATCCGTGAAGTAAGAGATATTCATGAAGAACAAATCGAAGCGTTTTCGGCCTGAATTTCGTGACCGTGCAGCCCGGATGGTTCTGGAGGAAGAGAAGAACCATCCTTCGCTGTGCTCAGCGGTGATGATGATCGCTCCAAAGCTGGATATTCACCCTGACACGCTGTCAAAATCGATCCGCTTACATGAACGGGCCGATGGCCTGCAATGAGTGACCTCCCTGATCTGGAGAAGATCAGACCACCAGAGCGCGAGAACTGCGAACTGCGACAGGCCAATGAAATCCTGCTTAAGGCATCGCATATTTTGCGAAAGGGGAACTCGACCGCCGGTTCAGGCCATGACGCGTTTCATTGATGAGTAGCGGCAGACATATGCTGTCGAGTCAATCTGCAGGGTACTGCCGATTGCGCCATCTGTCTATTATGCTTCCAATTCTGTTGAAAAAGTCGCTCTTGAAATAATCATGGCTTCCTGATTCAGTCATTTTCACTCAAGGAGTATCGGCGGATGATGGGTGAGCGAACCGGGGTTCAGGAAACCCTGTTTTACGGGTTCAGCCTGGAGCAGCATGTACCAGACAATCATCTGCTTTGATCCATTGACCGGCTGATTGATCTCTCCGGAATTCCAGAACACCTTCGCCCATTTTACAGCCAGATGGGACGTCCCTCGATTGATCCAGAACTCCTTATTCGGATGCTGCTGATCGGCTATTGCATGGGCATCCATTCCGAACGGCGTCTACGTGAAGAAGTACACCTGAACCTCGCCTATCGGTGGTTCTGCCAGTTGGGTCTGGATGGGACCGTTCCTGAGCACTCCACATTTTCAAAGAACCGACATGGCCGTTTCCGTGAGAGCAACCTTCTGCGCGAAGTGTTCGAGGTGACCGTCCGGCGCTGTATCGAGACGGGCCTGGTCGGTGGGGAAGGTTTTGCCGTCGATGCCAGCCTGATCCAGGCCGATGCCAATCGACGACTGGCTGTTCCGGGAGATGAAGGCCTCCCTCCTGATGGGGCAGGGCGTGCCGTAAAGGAATATCTTGCCGTTCTTGACGATGCCGCATTCGGTGCATCGACACCTGTTGTCCCTAAAAGATTATCTCCTACAGATCCTGCAGTACGGTATTCTGCAGCCACCCCCAATCAGGCGTTCTTTTCATACAGCACCAATTATCTGATCGATCTCAGGCATGCTGTTATTGTCGATGTGGAGGCCACGACATCAGTGCGTCAGGCAGAAGTCACGGCACAACGTCGCATAATTGAACGGGTACAGCATATCTTTGGTTTATGGCCCGAACGCCTGGCTGCAGATGGTGCTTATGGAGATGCCGCCAACCTCGCATGACTGGTAGAGGAGAAAGGGATCGAACCGCATATTCCTGTGTTTGATAAATCAGCCCGCAACGATGGGACGTTTGCACGGTCTGATTTCACATTCGATCATGAGAATGATTTTTATACCTGCCCGGGCGGTCATCAACTCCGGTCATCCAATCGGAATTTCACAACACCCCGTTCCCGTATCGATACGGATGGCTTCATTCGTTATCGAGCCCGTGTGAAGGATTGCAGTGGATGTGAATTCCGGCAGCGCTGCACACCCAATACACCCGCCCGCAAGATCATGCGGTCCGTGCATGAAGGCGCTCGCGATATGGCGCGGGATATCGCCCAGACCGATGCTTACGTGACATCACGAAGACAGAGGAAAAAGGTCGAGATGCTGTTCGCCCATCTCAAACGGATACTCAAACTGGATCGACTGCGATTACGAGGCCCAAATGGTGCCAAAAATGAGTTCCTCCTCGCCGCAACCGCCCAGAACCTGCGTAAAATGGCAAAGCTGATGCCAGTCAGCTCCCTCCAGAAGGCCACCTGAAGGAGAAAGGAGTATCAAGCTTCTCACAAGCCCAGATCCGCCCGACACAGCAAGCGACTTTTTCAGCAGAATTGCCTCATCTCGGACGTTCCAATGTTAGCGATTGTGTCCCCGAAGCCGACATGGCAAAAGAATTTGTATGCTGACTCCGCGGTGGTGGTGCCGCCTCGTCACCATTGAACGTCATTGGACGCGCAAAAAATGCAGGAATTCACTCGAGGGGACCTTAAATGTCATATGAAAATCCACCCTGGAACATGAAAATCCTTACTTCGCTGAACAATCTGCTCAACGAAGCTACGGACTAGCAGCAGTTTTCTTTGGTTGTGTGCCCCCGCAACCAAAATCCTACTAAATTGTAATCACTACAGCCAACCCGCCTCCCTCAGGCGGGGTTTTTGCGTTACACTCAATCCTTCCCTGCCAAACCCATAAAATCTATCACACTCTTCAAAGCAGAAATGCCAGCTCAAACTGTTATTCAAAATAGAATAGAACGGAAAAGTAACGGGGCGGGATTTTGTCGGTTTTCACGTTCGCGTGATGGTCGGGGCGCTAGTCCTCGCAGTCGCGGAGACAGGGCTTTTGTTCTGCGACATGCAGGGCAAAACGAACGGCGCCTGGTGTCTCCAGGCCGGGCTTCAGTTCCATCGTCGGGATCTGGTAGTCGCCGCCGTTTTGCTTTCGGTATGGGATGGGCGTTGTCGTTGCGAGCGTGCGCATACGCTTGCGAAGTTGTTCGGACACAATTTCGAAGCGTGCGTCATCCAGTCGGTCCACCCTGTAAGCGACGAAGGGCGGTAGCACTGTGAATCCGGGATAGAACAGAATGCCATGGTTGATCGGAAACAGCAGATCATCGATCTGACCATTAATCCCGCGTTCGGAGTAATGCTCCGGCCAGCCTCCCGTCGTTACAAGCAGCATGGCGCGCTTGCCTGCCATCACGCCTTCACCATAGCGATCTCCCCAACGGCGATCACTGTGCTCACCAACGCCGTAAGCAAAACCACAGGCATAAACGCGGTCAACCCAGCCTTTGAGGATCGCGGGCATGGCGAACCACCAGAGCGGAAACTGAAGAATGACGGTATCGGCCCAGAGAAGTTTCTCCTGCTCTGCCTTCACATCATCTGTCAGGCCGTCCGCTGCGAATTCATGTGAAGATGCAGATGCCACTTTCAGGCGTTCGTCGGCAGGCAGATCCGGGAAGTCACTCCGGTCGACGGTTGCTTTCCAGTGCATGGTATAAAGATCAGAGACTTTGACCTCGTGTCCCTGCGATTGCAGTTCGGCAACTGCGATATCGAGAAGGGCGCCATTGAGGGAGTGTCGTTCGGGATGGGCGAACACGATCAGGACATTCATGCGCGTGGCCTTGTCTGTGCAAAAAAGATTCGTTTCCCGGCAACACTAGGCGATAGGTGATTCTTCTCCCATATGGAGATAGCGGAAGGCACAGTGCCGAAAAATGGAACAATCCCTGATCTCGCTGGAACGGATGCGAACCTTTGTACGCATCGCGGAACGCGGCAATCTGGCCGCCGTCGCCCGGGAAACCGGTGCCGGACAATCGACAGTGACGCGGCATCTGCGTGAACTTGAAGAGGCTCTGGGTGTCTCGTTACTGACGCGCACCACGCGCCGGACCGCTTTAACAGACGAAGGCACGCGATATTATGCGCAGTGCGTGCAGATTCTTTCCCTCGTCGAGCAGGCAAGTCAGGAAATGCGCGACACACGGCAGGCAACGGCCGGAACGGTGCGTATTTCCTGTACCGGTGCGTTGGGTGTTCTGCATGTCAGTCGTCTCGTCTATGCTTTTCAGGACGAGAACCCAGGGATCAGGGTGGAATTCGGTCTGACGGACGAGCGTATTGATCTGGTGCGTGATGGTGTTGATATCGCCATCCGTCTTGGCCCCCTGAGCGATTGCGCGATGAAACTGCGCTCCCTTGGCGAGAGTGAGCGCATGCTGGTCGCATCTCCCGAATGGCTGCGTCGCAACGGTCCGGTGCGGCGCCCCGAGGACCTGCGTCAGCTTGAGGGCGTGCGGATGTCCCGTGTGCATGAATCGGAACAGCTGGTTTTGCGAAGCGCGACGGGCAGAAATCACGTTGTGCCGTTCCACGGTCGTTTGATCGTCGATCATGGTCTGGCAGCGCGGGATGCGTTTCTTGTTGGTCGAGGCTATGGGCCGGCCCATCGCTGGTTGGTAGAGGACTGCCTGCGAGATGGGCGTCTTGAGCATATACTGCCAGATTATACACTGTCGCCTGTGCCGCTGAGTATGCTGATCGCGCCGGAACGGACGAACCTGACCCGGGTCCGTCTCTGCGTTGATTTCCTTGCAGAGAGACTCAGGCAGGTTCCCGGCATCAGCCGGTGAGTGTCCGACCTTCGCTGCGGCGTTCAGCCTGCAAGCGCACAGAAGCTAACATGCGTCTGCCAATCAGTCTGCGTACGGGGCGGATAAGATACCAGTAAGGCGCAAAACGTCGTTGTGTTGCGGGCGTAGAACAGAAGACAACACGCCATGGTGGTGAGACGCTATCTCCCGTGAGGCATAGGCTGCTGGGTATAGGAAAGCACAAGTCTGCCAATGTTCTGTTTTACGCAACTCTGGAGATCTTCCACCGAGCGGCATGGGAGCAATCCGTATTTTAATGGGTTCTTGTAACTTATTGCTTCCTCTGTAGTTAAGCTCTCCGATCTGGAGAAAATAGCCTTATGACGCATACTGCTGTGGCGAGTCCGAAAACAGGTAATTCACAAGGCATTCTGTCAAACCGCGCATTGTTCTCATTATGTGCCCTGAATTTTTTCATGGCTGACGTCCAGGCGGGGATTGGTCCTTTCCTGGGTGTGTTTCTCCAGCGTCATGGGTGGCAGACCGGGCCGATCGGTTCTGTCATGACTGCTGGGGGTATTGTTGGCATGCTCGCCACCATTCCTGCCGGCGCACTTATTGATCAGACGACGAAAAAACGCCTGTTCGTCATTATTGCGGCACTCTGTACCATTTCAGCTTCTCTTTTGCTGCTGAGTTCACAATCGACGCTTGTCGTGACCATCAGCCAGCTTGCCACGGCGTTGGCCGGGGCGGGGATCGGCCCCTTGATGGCTGGAATGACGCTCGGGATTGTTCGTCAAAAAGGTTTCAACGCGCAGATTGGCCGGAATCAGGCCTGGAACCACGCGGGCAATATGGTTGGAGCCGGATTGTCCGGGTGGCTTGGATGGGAGTTTGGCCTGTCTGCCATTTTCTTTCTTGAAGTCACATTTGGTCTGCTGGCTATCGCGGCCGTTCTCCTGATTCCTGAGAAATCTATCGACCATCAGGCCGCACGAGGGCTGGAAGAGGGAGAGAGCCATGCTGAAGGTAAGGCGGAAGGAATAAGGTCCTTTTTTCGGCACAAACCGCTTCTGATCCTCGCAGCCTGTCTCTGCTTCTTTCATCTCGGCAACGCTGCGATGTTACCGCTTTACGGTATGGCTGTTGTCAGTGCGGGGAAGGGTAACCCCACAATGTTTACGGCGATGACTGTTGTGGTGGCTCAGGCTGTGATGATTGGCGTTAGTCTTTTGGCCATGCGTTTTGTGGCGAGCCGTGGATATTGGATCGTGTTGCTGATTTCATTTGCTGCCCTGCCACTTCGTGGCGTGATTGCCGGTACGTTTATCGAGCATTGGGGTGTGTGGCCCGTACAGTTTCTGGACGGTATAGGCGCGGGGCTCCAGAGCGTTGCCGTGCCCGGTCTGGTGGCGCGGCTTCTTAATGGCACGGGCCGGGTCAATGTGGGGCAAGGGGTGGTCATGACGGCGCAAGGTGTCGGGGCAAGTCTCTCACCTGCGCTGGGAGGATGGCTTGCCGAGGATCTGGGCTATTCAACCGCGTTTTACACTCTCGGCTGCTTTGCAATCCTGTCATTGGGACTATGGATTTTCTCAGCGTCAGTCATGCGTTCTGCGGAGCATGCACCCGCATGATGCTCCATCATGAGGCGATCTGGGCAATCGCAGCGCTGACAACGGCCGGAGTCATTATCCGGCCGCTTCGGGTTCCCGAATGGGTGTGGGCTGTAACAGGAGCAGCGCTTCTTGTCGTGACGGGTCTGATCCCTGTTTCCATGGCAGGAGCAGGAATCCTGAAAGGGGGAGATGTCTATCTCTTCCTGACTGGCATGATGCTGCTCAGTGAGACAGCGCGGGCAAACGGTCTGTTTGACTGGATTGCAACATGGGCGGTCAATCATGCCGCAGGCTCAACGAGCAGACTATTCACACTGGTCTATATGGCTGGCGTGGTCGTGACGACATTCATGTCCAATGATGCGACGGCAGTCGTGCTGACACCTGCGGTTCTTGCCGTGGCAACCAGAGCGAAAGCGGATCCTCTTCCCTTACTGTTTGCCTGCGCCCTTATTGCCAACGCGGCCAGCTTTGTCCTGCCGGTTTCCAATCCGGCCAATCTGGTTCTCTACGATGGTGCTCTTCCGGCTTTGGGATCATGGATGGCATCGTTCGCGCTGCCGTCGTTGATGGCCATCGTGACAACCTATCCGATCCTCCGTCTGATTGAGCGCAAACATCTCAGGCAGGAGTGTGCTTCTCAGGTGGAGCCAATGCGCTTAACTGTGGGTGGAAAAGCGTCTCTCGCCGGGATCGTGCTGACGGCAGTTCTGCTTGTGACGATTTCTGCTTTTGATCGCCCCCCTCGGTCTGCCGACCGCGCTGGCCGGTGTGGCAACGGCTCTGGCTGTATCCGTGCTGGCACGACGCTCACCATTAACATTAGTGAGGGAGATTTCATGGGGCGTTCTGCCGCTCGTGGCAGGGCTGTTCGTTCTGGTTGAAGCCATCGACAGCACCGGACTGATTGGAGAAATCGCGCAGATCCTTAAGCGTGCGGCCCAGTCTGATCCGACAGCGGCGGCTCTCGGCTCTGGTTCCCTTCTGGCGTTTATCTCAAACCTCATGAACAATTTGCCAGCCGGGTTAATCGCAAGCGAAGCCGTGGCACAGGCGCATCCGCCACGTCTCGTCATCGATAATCTCCTGATTGGCGTGGATCTCGGCCCCAACCTATCGGTCACGGGATCGCTGGCCACAATCCTGTGGCTTCAGGTGATCCGCCGGGGTGGCGAGGATGTCGGGTTCCTGCAATTTCTCAAGATAGGTGCCGTTGCAATGCCTGTGGCGCTGGTGACTGCCCTTGGTGCACGACTATTGATGGGATGAGGTTTCCGTTCATGGTTCCATGGAATCAACGTTTTCAAGCACACGTCTGAGCAGGGACACGAGCGTCTCAATCTCATCTTCTGTCAGACCCTTCGTCATTTCAGAATTGCCCTGGCGGAGGATTGCGCGTCCTGCCGGAAGTTTTTCCAATGCCGCGTCTGTCAATGAGATCAGGCTTGAACGTTTGTCCTCGGGGTCTGGCACACGGTGCACAAGCCCGTCCCGCTCCATTCGGGACAGCATCTGGGCCATGGTTGGTTGCTCAACCTTCGCCCGTTTTGCCAGTTCCTTCTGCGATAACGCTGCCCCGTCCTTAAGGGCCGTCAGAACCGGCAGTTGCGCGGTTGCAAATCCCAGATGCCGTAACCGTACGTCGCCTATTCGGGTCAGGCCTCGGGCGATCCGGCTGAAATAATGACCGGGGTGACGAAGAGGGTCCCAGTCGTCAAAGGTTTCCATTGCATAGGTTCCTATGTTTAATATATAGGTCCCTATATAAATGGAGTGTAGAAACATGGCAACGCAGCGGATTGCGATTATAGGGGGTGGTCCAGGTGGTTTGATGCTTGCCCGTCTCCTGCAACGTCAGGGGAAATGCCCTGTCGTGCTGGAACGGGACCGGCATGCAGAGGAGCGCCCGCAGGGAGGCTCTCTCGATATGCATAGTGAGACTGGTCAGTATGCGATGGAGCGTGCGGGTTTACGAGAAGCATTTATGGCGGCAGCCCGCCCGGAAGATCAGGGAGATCGCCTTTACAATGCCGTAGGCGAGCTCTTGTTTGATCGCAATGAGCCTACGGACGACCGGCCTGAAATCGATCGATCCGTGCTGCGTCAGATCCTGTTAAATTCTCTTACGCCGGGGACTGTTCTCTGGGGGCGGCGAATAACCCGCATTGCTCCTGAAAAAGGTGGTTTCGTGGTGGGAGGCGACGGGTGGTCCGAACAGTTTGATGCTGTCGTAGGTGCAGATGGCGCATGGTCCGTTGTTCGCCCTCTGCTGAGCGATGCTGTGCCCCTGTATGAAGGTGTTACGCTGGTTGAATTAGGGTTCGATGTGAACCGTCATCCGCGCGTCAATAAACTGACCGGTAACGGAAAAATGCTCGCGGTAGGCGACAACCGTTCACTGATCACGCAACGAAACGGTGATGGCCATATTCGCGGGTATGCTGGCGTCAGGCTGGCAGAGAGTTCGGCCAAAGAATGGGCAAGCTGGTCAGGCGAAAACATGCGGCAGGCATTGAGAGATGTTTTCGCCAGATGGGCGCCGGAATTACGGGACGTGATTGAAACAGGAGACTTCATTGGTGTAAGGCCGCTTTACGCCTTGCCCATAGGGCATTCCTGGAAAAATCAGACCGGTCTGACCCTGCTGGGTGATGCCGCGCATCTGATGTCTCCGTTCTCGGGCGAAGGGGTCAATCTTGCGCTGGCTGATGCGGTAGCACTGGCGGATGCTCTGACCTCAACCGACGACTGGTCGTCGATCAGTCGGTATGAACGCACCATGTGTGGACGCGCGACCGTGGCTGCCGAGGGGGCAGCACAGGGCTTGAGAAGCGTTTTTTCTTCTTCAGGGGTAGAGCATGTCCTTGAGCACTATCGCGCACGCGTGCATGCGTAAAAAAGGCGTGTTTTCGGCGCGTCATGCATTCTGAAAACTACCGCATAAGCGCTCTTTTTTGCAGTATAAATCGGATTGGTTAATTAAGTCCAGTAAAGGTCTGTGCGCGACCTGGAGGGTTCGAAAAACCCGCTAGTTTTGAGGCGTTCTTTGTGGTTCCATTTCTTCCGCGTTGATTGGAAGGGTAGATAACGAAGCAGCCCGGTTTCTGTGATGTTGAAGAGCGGCTTGCTCGACTGAGTGGGCTTGGCGATCAACTCGAAGCGTTTTCCCGGACTGTGGATTTTGAGGTGTTCCGCCCTGATCTGGACAAGGCTCTGGCGTATTCCGAAGGAAGCAAAGGCGGACGACTGCTTTTTGATCCGGTGCTGATGTTCAAGATCCTGGTGATCCAGACGCTGAACCATTTATCTGATGAGCGGACGGAGTTATCTGATCAACGACCGTCTGTCCTTCATGCGCTTCCTGGGACTGGGCCTGTCGGATCGGGTGCCGGATGCTAAAACGGTCTGGCTGTTTCGCGAGCGTCTAACACAGGCGGGTGCGATTGAAAGTCTGTTCAATCGCTTTGACACCACTTTGAGGAACGCCGGTTATCTGCCGGTGTCAGGCCAGATCCTGGACGCAACACTGGTGGCTGCTCCAAAGCAGCGCAATACGAACGCTGAGAAAGCCGATATTCGGGAGGGACGGATCCCACAGGACTGGCAGGACAAGCCGGCAAAGCTGTCGCATAAGGACCGTCATGCACGCTGGACGTTGACATTCACGAAAGCAAAACGGCAGGATGACGGAACGATCCCCGCAGCGGACCTCACCATTCCGTTCTTTGGCTACAAGTCGCATATCTCCATCGACCGGAAGTTCCGGTTCATCCACAAATGGAAAACGACGCACGCCGCCGCTAGTGATGGCGCGCGATTGAGAGAGGGGCTGTTGGATAAACCAATACGGCCTCAAACGTCTGGGCTGACACGGCGTATCGCTCAAAAGCCAATGAAGACTTCATGGAAAAGCACGGCTTTGTCTCAAAGGTTCACAGGAAGAAGCCGCATCTCAAGCCTGTGCCACGGCATATCCAGAAATCGAATGCTGGAAAGTCCGTGATCCGATCCCGCGTCGAGCATGTCTTTGCCGACCAGAAATCACAGACCGGGCTGTTCGTCCGAACTGTCGGTATCGCGCGAGCCACCATGAGGATCGGGCTGGCCAATATCGTCTATAATATGCGCCGCGGCCTGTTCATGGAGCGGATCAGCGCGAGCGCATAGCTATCCAGCGGGTGATCTTCCCGGATCTGCTCAAAACGCAGAGTGAAAATCAGTTCCAGGAACCGTCAATCAAATCGCCAAAAGCCCAAAATCAGAACCAAGGCACATCAATTAATGGTTCTTCGATCACTCCATCTGTGCGTGCAGAGGACAAGATGACATCCTGATGGTCCATACCGGCACCATTCAGTCACAGTGCAGACGAAGCTAACGAATGGTACGGACCTAAACCGTGACACGTCCACGGTCGTGCGGCTTGCCGGTGTTACTCGTATCTGGTCCATTACCCAGGGCAGGTGACGCCTCACTGGTTACCACGACGTTTACTGCGGCACCGCGGGCTCTGAGTTCCTTGATGGCCTCAGCCGCAGCCGTGCGCGCAGGCAGGCCAGTCAGGCGCCAGGACGTATCAAGATTGGCTCTCTCCGGATTAGCCCGTTTGACGCTGAGCCAGTTGAACGAACCTTCGATGAGCACTGTAGGCGTAATGAGCGACTTGGAGTGTAGGAGCGCAATGTGATGAAGCGTCGCGCCCATCTCGCGCAACAGTACCTGCAGGCGGGCATCGGCAGGCCTGATCGCCGGTCGGGTAACAATGTGCACGGAACAGCGCCGTGCGATAGCACCGCTGATGACGTCCTGAAGGGCTTCAGTCTCCACGGGGTCTACGCCAAGGAAAGGCGAGACAACCACAGCGTTAGATCCTGGCGGCAATTCACTCAGAGCCGCGTTGAAGGCGTTGACGTGAGCAGCATGGGTCGACAGGCGCTCACCGCGCAGGACAATGTCGTCAGGTGCAGCATAGTTACCGGTGACCTCGCGCAGCTCTGAACCGCGCGCGAACATTGATCGACCCACGATGCCCAAACTGGAGGATGGAATACCTTCGAAATGTTCCATTGCGCCGATGATAACGAAGCTGTCTTTGGCGCGTGAGATAGCGACATTCAGGAGGCTGCGGCTGCCTTCGATGAAGGAGGGAGGCGTGTCACGGTCGTAGGTCGGTGAAAAGATGACGATTGGCCGTTCCGCGCCCTGCAGCGCGTGGACGGTGCCTACGGTGACATTCGAGTAATCCAGTTTTTCGTTGTCACGCATACGGCTGATGATCGTCTGAAGCACGCGCTTTTGCGCAGAGAAAGGAGTGACGACAGCCACGATTTTTGATAGCTCGCAGCCATAATGGTTAACCCATTCCTGTGCATGGGTACCGATCCAGCGCGTGATGGCAGCGGCTTCTTTTTTGTTAGCCCCGCTGCCGCCAAGGCGCTCGTATCGTCCGGAGACGTTTGCCCATGCCAGAGCAGGTACCGGAGGCGGTATCCTTGGCAGCGGCGTCATAGGTTCAAGGCGGCCAGCATAAACCAGTTCGTTGCAGATTTGAATGATGTCATGGTGACACCGGCGATGCTCGGAGAGAAACATGCCTGGCAGGGGGGCGTCGGGCGAGGAATAGCGTGTTGAAGACTGAACAACACGCATCACAGACCCCGGCAGCTCATTACGTGCGCTGGCCGTCACGACCCGGCCGTCGGTCACAGCATGATCCTCGTCCCACCAGCTCTGGTAGACACCTGCGGCCTGCGCGTTGCCGCAATCGGTGGAATGCGGCATCGTTACAACTGGCGCGATCTGGTAGATATCGCCAACGACGACCGCACGCTTGGCTAGTGCCATCGCGGGTGCTGCCTGAAAGGGCGGTATCTGGCCTGCCTCGTCGATGATGAGCGTGTCGATGAACCCTGTCATGTAGAGGCTTTGCCATTTCTGGTCGACGCGCGCGGTTCTGATGAAATGCCTGGGCAGCGTCGCTGTTGTCGAGACGAAGCATGGCGTCAGCATCGCCCAGCGGCGATACATGGCCACAAGCGCTTTCTCACCAGCGCCCTTGAAGGGGTAGGCGCGTGTATCGCCGCCACTGAGTGCTGCCTGGAATTTCTGCGTCTCAAGGATCCAGCGGCCTTCCCAGTAGCGTAGAGCCAGGTGAAAAAGTTTGAAGCGCACTGTGCGGTCAAGCAGGGCATCAAGCGCGCGGAGATCAGATGTTTCCCAGAGCCAGGGCAGTTCACCTTCGGATACTCCAAAATTCTGGTGCCACCAATCCGGTTCACCCACGTCGTGTCCGGCTTTAGCCAGCATTCGGGGCAGCGCAGCGAGTTCCGCGCGCTTGCTGGTGAGTTCGCGCAGAGGAGCATCACAGCTGTGCGCCTTCATCTCGTTGATTCGACGTAGTTCACTTTCGGATACGATCTTTTTGTTGGCGCGTTCCTCAATCTCCGCACCAAGCCGAGCAAGCCGCGCTTTTCGGGTTCGCTCGACGGCAGCCAGTTCTGCCTCCGCGTCATCAAGAGCTTTACGGGCTGTTTCCTGCAAGCCTGCGATCACGCCAAGATAAGCCGCGCGTGTACGGGCCTGCATGGCGGACACAAACCCCGCAGCGTGAGGCGATTGAGCGACCATGACTTCGGTCGCTTCCCATTTGCGCGTCGAGAAGAGACCTCCAAAAATTCCGCCTTCGCCGGGAAGGGATGCAATGAGGCGTGCGGCGAATACATCGGTGTCTTCGACCTGTTGCTGTTGTTTTTCGACGTTACCTTCCGCACGGGTCTGAAGGCGGCTCTCATTCTGGCTTTCAGTGCTGTAATGCCTGCGCGCCGCGTCAAGAGCGCTGGTTTCCTCTTCAAGACGCGCAGTGATGTTTCCAGCTTTTTCATCGAGCTGCCGCTTCAGGCGGATGAGTTCAGCCTCCTTTTCAGCGAGAGTGGTAGCGTCAGGACCTTCGCTCGTAAGCTGGTCACACCGCTGATAGGCGGCAATGAGAGGATGCACGCGATTATGAAGACGCGCCATCTCCATACGCAGGATTTCGACCGCTTTGTGAATATCCTCCACATCTTGCTGGTCATCCCGATAATCATGAAAGTGCGCCATCCACGTCACTATGGCCTGATCAAGGATCGCACAGTCGCGCTCTCGGGCAGGAAAGCCGGACCAGTCCTCCGGCGCTGGTCGGCGGCCGGGGATTGCGACCAGAAATCCTTCCTTCTCTGCTCTGGGAGCGCGCTCCTTTGAAATGAGAAGCAATCCAAGACTGTCTGCACCATCCACCCAGCGCCGCGCCCATTTGCGGTCAGAAGGGTCAATCAGCGCGGCGCCCATCGCGACAATAATGTTTTGTACGGCCTGATTGTTGGTCGATGTGCAGACAAAAACGGCGGGTTCCTCATTACGCAGGGCGCGGTAGACGAGTTCGGTCGCGATGATACCTTGTAAGAGAGTTGTCTTGCCCGTACCCGGTGGTCCGTTCACCGCTAACATCTCACCCTCTTCGAGGGCCAGATAGGCGCCCACAGTATCGGACTGGTTAGGTGAGAGGCCATATTTGCCGTTCATCGACCCACGAGGTGCCTTGGACATTTCATCGCGGAACGCCCGATCGACCAATTCTGCATCGTTGAGCGGGGTGATGTAGCGCGCAAGCAAAGGCGACATGATACTGGCTGGCTCAGCGCAGGCTGCATCGTAAAACTTCTTAAGGTTGCGGATCATCGCCATGTTGGCGGAAGATGCGACCGGCAACGCGGGTACGGTCTCGGTCAGCACCCACCCCTGAGGCACCACTCCGCCAGTGACCGCATCCCAGCATCTGTCTGCCCAATCGAGCCAGCGTGACCACTCGGTGCAGTCCGGCGGGTTCGCCTGTAACCAGGCATCCATCCGTTCCACGTGTCCAATGGTTACGATGCTGTCAGTTGGTTCCAGATAGTGCCGGTTTATCCATGGAGGCAGGCCGTCATGAACCGAGAGCTGGCCCGTCATGCTGACAGCCACAACGACACCCTGAACATAGGCCCGTGCGTGACGAAGGTCGCCGGCACCGTGGGTTACAGTCAGGTTAAGCGCACGTAGCGCGACGCTAGCTATGATAACGTCGCTGTCCTTGTCCTCTGCATCATCCTTTTGCTTTAAACGGAGGTCGTTCAGAGCCTTGACGTCGCCCAGCGGGAGAATGCCGCGGCGTAAATCCTCGACACGAAGCGTCACGACGTCCTTACCTTCGAAGGAAAGTGTTGCCTGAGCTTCGTCGACGAGGGACCGACGCCAATATTCCAGCACGTCCAGTGGGCGTGGCGACTTCTGATTGACCGGCATACGTCCTCCTCCGTTTCATAGGAAGCTATGCCAGGCTGTTCCACAGTTCAATACAGTCGGAAAATGTCCGCACAGCCCAGAGGAAGAGCGAAACACCCCCGACCAGGACTTGTCAGAACCTGATCCAGTCTGCGGTTGCCATGATGAGCGCAACGTCGCTTAACGGATAACACATGATCTGGAATCAAATCATGACACGTGCGGAGGGAAAGTAATTTTTTATTGAACCGCATGATAACGGCCATACAGGCGGGCGTTGAGCAGGATCAGAGTCAGGACTACGAGGGATGCTGCACCGACTGTCAGCATCATGGCGGGAGCGAGGCCGGTGCCAAACCATGAGGCAAGACCGGTTTGCAGCAGCGCATTGCTTGCGGCGATCAGATTGCCGCACTGGTAGGCAAGACCGGGAAAGGTTGCACGGACAGAGGCTGGTGAGAGCTCACTGAGATAGGCGGGGACCACTCCCCAGGCACCTTGTATGCAAAATTGCACGCAGACTGCACCAAAGGCAAGCCAGAAGGCCGAGTGGGACAATGCCCATAAGGGCAGGAAGGGCAGGGCAAGAAGTGCTGCCAATGCGATGCTGTACTGGCGGGTAATCTTTTGTGACAGCATGCCAAAAAACAGACCGCCGGCAATGGCGGCGATGTTGTAAATTACTACAATCAGCGTAATGGACGGATGAGACAGGTGGCGTTCCAGACCAAGGAAGACCTTGGGATAAAGATCCTGCGAGCCGTGACTCATGAAGTTGAATGCCGCCATCAGTGTAATCGCAAAAGCGCATAAGGCTGCATTGTTGCGGACAATAAACCACATGCCGGGAGCACTGGCTGTTCCGGTGTTCTGTGTATGCTTGCGGCGCAGCCATTCGGGGCTTTCAGGCACCCGCAACCAGATATAAACGGCTGCCAGCACGGCGCTGCCGCCAAGGATGAACAGACCGCGCCAGCCGATGAATGGCAATAGCAGAAAAACCAGAGAGGCCAGCAGATAGCCGCCGGGATAGCCCGCCTGCAGGAGGCCCGAGGCAGTGCCCCGCCAGGAGGGCGGAATGCTCTCCATGATGAGCGACGTGCCGACGCCCCATTCGCCGCCCAGTGCTATGCCGAACACAGTGCGCAGAAGCAGAAAGATCATGAGGTTGGGGGCAAAAGCCGACAGGATCTCGATCGTGGAATAGACGACGATTGTGGTGATCATGACCGGTTTGCGCCCGTAGCGGTCGGCTGCGTGCCCACACAGAAAAGCACCGATCGGGCGAGTGAGCAGGGTAAGGGTGGGCGCCAGCAGAACAGTTTCGAGTGAGGCATGAAAACTGCGCGCGACATCATCAAGTGTGAAAAGAACAATAAAAAAATCGCAGGCATCCAGAAGCCATGCCAGCAATGAGGCAGCGACTACGTGGCGTGAGGTTGCCACGTCATAGGTCTCAACCTGCCCGGATATTGTCGTTGGTGTGGTGGCCATGTCGTTCATGCCGGTTCCATCTCTTGCACACGTTTTTCTGTTTCAGAGTGTTCTGTTCGTATTGCTATCATGCGCATCTGTTGATCGAAGATGCGCCTAATTTTTATTTTATCGCGCGCAGTGATCATATTCAGGAGAGCATCCATTTTCTGGAGAGTATCCAGCCGCATCGTGGTTACAGGTTGGCGATAAGTTTGATACCGACCAGCGCGGCGTTAGGAATGACGGATGTTTCACCCGGTCGCATCATGTATTCGAATTCGGGGTAGAGGATCAGGCCGGGAAGAACCGGCATGCTGTAATAAGCCTCCAACACTGCGGAATGGGTCTGTGGACCGGTAACATAAGGCCCCAGAGTCAGGCGTGCCTTCTGCCGCAGGCGCCGGCCATAGGTCATACGCGGGCTCGTCTGGTAATAGGAATACATCATGCCCAGTCGGTCATACGGGCGACCGGGGATGAGACCAGCCAATGATGTGCCGACATAGACGTCATCCGCGAAGGTGGAAATGCTCGGAGTGTTGTGACTATAGCCAGCCATCACATAGCCGCCCGCCATCTGACTGGTGCCGTGTGTGCGGTAGATCATCTGGTCTGCTTCGAAGTAGAATGTATCACGGGGTTTTTCGGCATGGGCGTGGATCGTCGACTGCCATGCAGTGGGTATGGTGCCGATCAAGTCCGCATAAGGGGAAGTATCGTGCCCGTAGCCAAATTTATAAGGTACAAAGCAAGGCCAACGTGCCGTAAGTATCCGTTAATGCGATGCGACCGATATTGATGTTGAGCCGGTCACCTAGGCTCAGGACCCATTAATTTATTAAATTGAGCTGTGTGTTGTGATTCACAGGCTTACCGATGTAGGTGAGGCTGTGAGTGACGTGTTTTTGCTGTCTGAGAGCCAGATGAGGCATTTTTCCCTCTGGCACACGGAGTGCCCCGCGTGGATGACCGTCGTGTCCTGAGCGGGATCGTTTACATGATCCGCAACGGGCTTCAGTGGAAAGACGCTCCTAAAGAATATGGTCCGAACAAGACTTTATACAATCGCTTTATCCACTGGAGCCGCCTGGGTGTCTTTGACCGGATTTTCACTACCCTGGCTGAGCAATTAGGAAGGTCGAAGCGTCTGATGATTGACCCCATACACCTCAAAGCACACCGGACAGAGGCCTCTCTGCTCAAAAGGGGCTTTTCCCCGCCATATCGGACGGACAAAAGGCGTTCTGAACTCAAAACTTCATTGCCGTGTGCGATGGCAGGGCCGGCCTGTCCGGCAGCATCTGTATAAAAAGCGCCACCTCATCGAAAACATGTTCGCAAAGCTCAAAGACCGGCGGCGAGTGGCAACACGATATGACCGCTGCGCTCATACATTCATGTCCGCAATCCACATCGCAGCAAGCTTCATCTTCTACCTCAAAGAATGAGTCCTGAGCCTAGTGGCGGCGAGCATAAATATGAGGCACTCATCGTCTACTATTTTGTTTCGCCCAAAACCCGTCTGTCCGCTTCCCCCCATAACTGTCGGAATAATGCGAGGCGGGTACCGTCATGCTAGGTATCAATGATCTCGTGGCATGCGATATTCTGGTTAGGCAGCCTGCGGGAGGAAGAGGAACCAGCTACATTCAGTTTTTCCCTGAAGCTCGAACCAAGGATTTGCACTCAATGCTTTTTGGTAATCTCTGGATTACGGGAAAAGCGATCCATTGTCTCTATATAGTAATAGACTATCCGTAGGGCAGGGGCATTCGGTTGTTTCAGAGTAAGGATGATAAAGAGTCAAACGAAAATAGAGAAAATATTTTTATTATTTCATTAATTTAACTGTTCTGGCAGCAGTTTTCTTTGGTTGTGTGTTCAGTAACCAAAATCCTACTATCTATAAATTACTACCATCAGCCTGCCTCCTTCAGGCGGGGTTTTTGCGTTGCGCTCAATCACTCATAAGCCAGGATATTGAAGCCATTCCCAGCAAATCCATAAAATCGATCACATTCTCCCAGAGCAGAGCATCTCAAACTGTATTATCTGTTTGATGGGTTGCTCAGATAAACCTGGTAGGCACCTGCACGACCGCAATCGGCGCGATTGCTCACGACGAGGCGTCGTTGTCTTAGACCCGGTTCGAGCAGGCGAAGAATAACCGCTTATCCAGTAACCGCAGTGATCTGCTGAGAGCAGACTGTTTTTCGCCCAGCATGCGCCCTGCCCCACGAAAGATGCCTTCTGACGCAATCACACGGACAACCAGCCGTTCCTGTAGATCGAGAGGGGGCGATGCATGCCAATCTCCTGTAGCGGATATGAATGTCCTGCTAAGAAAGAAGACGTTTGCATGAAGTGGATTCAGCAAAAAAAGAATATGCAATATTGAGAACGATTATCATCTGTGTTAAGCAAAGCCGACGTGTAATGTTTCTCAGGTAATTTTGGTCGTGAGCAAGGGGCGGATCAGTGGGCTGTTTTCGCGTCATCGGCGCGAACTTACCGACTATGTCGGTAAGCGGTTACGCGACCGTGACCTCGCAGCTGATTTCGTGCAGGAGACATTTCTGCGGTTTGTCGAGCACGGCGATGCTCTCCCCGCAGGCGCCTGTCGTGCCTTTCTCTTCAGCACCGCCCATAATCTGACCGTAGACCATATCCGGGCGACGCAGCGCCGTTGTACGAGGGCCGTCACGCACGAAGAAATCGCCGAGATTGCTGACGATCAGGCCTGGCCTGATCAGGTGGCGGCGGCCCGGCAACGGATACGGCAGCTTGCCGCGCAGCTGGAGGAACTGCCGCCAATGACCCGGCGGATTTTCGTTCTTAACCGCGTGACCGGTCTGAGTTATCAGCAGACAGCAACCAAACTCGATATTTCGGAAAGTTCCGTCCAGAAGCATCTGGCCGCAGCGCTCCAGCATCTCCTGCGTCGTCTGCCGCGCTGACGTCATGCAGATTTCTTTTACGGTTCTGAGTATGTCAGGACGTCTTATTTGGTATGACCCCGTTTTGTCTTCAGGGCAGTACCCATGAATGAATCCGTCGACGACCGGCAGGACCGGATTGACGGAGAGGCCGCTGCCTGGGTGATCCGGCAGGGCGGAACGCCTCTGACGATCGAGGAACAGCGCGCCTTCGCCACATGGCGCGCCGCCTCCTCAGACCATGAGGAGGCTTTTCGCCGCGCGTCGTCCCTATGGTCTGATCTTGATGTCGGTACCAGACAGAAACAGGTGACACGTCGTCGTCAGATCGGAACAGGTGTGGCGTTGGGCGTGGCCTGCATTGCTGTTCTGGCCATGCAGGGCGATGACGGTTGGCTGAATCTTGGTCGCTGGCGTGCCGACTATACGACCGCGACCGGCGAAATACGCACAGTTTCCCTGCCGGACGGGAGCACCGCGCAACTCGACAGTCATACCGCGCTTGCGATCCACTATGGGACAGCCGAACGACGGATCGTGCTGATCGATGGCGATGCCTGGTTCGAAGTGGCGCCATTGGGTGCTACGGAGCATCGGCCTTTTGTCGTCGAAGCGAGCCATGGCACGTCGACCGCTCTTGGCACCCAGTTTATGGTCGAACGTGATCCTGCCGGGGTGCGCACGACTGTGACCGAGCATAGTGTCAGGGTCGTAACGCGGCCCCCTGATGGCCTGACACATTCGGTCGTCGTCGCGGAGGGGCAGAGTGTACGATATGGCCCTGATGGCGCACTGGACATGCCGCAGGCCGCTCCGGTGGACGCCATGACAGCCTGGCGCAGCGGACAGCTTGTATTCGACAATGAGCCGCTCTCGGAGGTGATCGCGCGTCTGAACCGATATCGGCGCGGGCGCATCATGCTGATGGGCGCACGTCTCAGAGATCGCCGGGTGAGTGGCGTTTTCTCCTGTTCCGATATTGACGGTGCGGTCTCCTCGATCACCCGGCAGCTCGCCCTGCGATCGGTATCGCTCGCCGGTCTTGCGACGATCATTTATTGAGGGGCGGTTATCCTTACTGCTCACCCGTGCGGAAACGCGCCCTCTAATACATTGATACAGAAACAAAAATAAAAAAACTGCATCGGTCACGCAGAATTCCTTACTGAATTCTGAAGCCTCAGGCGTCTTACTCATTGACGCAAATGCAAAGCATTCTCGTTTTGAGGGTGCCGTGACGATGGATGAAATGAGGCGATGATGGAACGTGGGGATGCACCGCGCAGGATAAAAAATCGGAACCGATGTGGAATATTGATTCGTCAGCTAATGGCCGGGAGCGCCTTGACCTGGTGCGCCGTTGAGCTTTGTCCATCTTTTGCGATGGCGCAGGGGGCTGTCGCTCCGGTGGCGGCGCAGACCCTCTCGGTTAATATCCCGACCGGCGAACTTAACCACGCCCTTCTGACACTCAGTCAGACTGCTCATCTCCAGATTTTCTATGATATGGATAAAGTGAAGGGGCTTCATGCCAACGCTGTCTCGGGAACGATGACGGCGGATCAGGCTCTGTCTCGTATGTTATCTGGCAGTGGCTACAGTTTTTCGAGAGTTGGCAATAAAATCTCGCTTGTTCCAGCAGCGGCCAATATTACCCTCGGCCCTGTGCGGGTAGGCGGGATGGTCGCGCATCAAGATCCTACAGGCCCAGGTGTTGGATATGTGGCTGAAAATACAATGTCTGCGACCAAGACTGACACGCCGATAACAGAAATTCCAAATTCCATTTACGTAATTACGAAACAAGTAATGCAAGATCAGCAAGTTCAAAGCGTTCAAGACGCATTGAAATATACGCCCGGCGTGTATGCGGGTGCTGAAGGCACATGGAACAAGGGAGCGGCTGGTGGAAATACTGGGGGGTATAGTCAACGTGGCTTCAGGACCAGCCAGTTTGTCGATGGACTGATGAGTGAATCATTGAGTTCCGGTGAGACTGCCTTTCTGGAACGGATTGAAGCCGTTAATGGACCCGCCTCTGTGATGTATGGCCAAGTCACGCCAGGCGGCATGATCGCAAGCACTCTAAAAAAACCAACTGAAACACCATTGCACCAAGTAACTCTTGGATTCGGCAACTGGGGCCGTTATGAAGCGACCGCCGATGTTAGTGATAAGGTCACAAAATCGGGTAATGTGCGCTATCGTATCGCTGCCATAGGTGTCACACAGGGCACACAGACAGAGCACGTAGGATACCACCGCGTCGGCATCTTACCATCGCTGACTTGGGATATTGATCCTGATACGTCTCTGACTGTGCTCGGAAGTTATATGTATACCCCCGGTTCTGGCGTGAGCGCAGGAAATACTTACCCCTTGCAAGGGACGTTGATTACAGACGGATATGCGCGCATCCCGCGGAAAAATTTCCTGTCCATGACGAACTGGAACACCAATTCGCAAACGGACGCGATGTTCGAGTATCAGTTCCACCACAGATTTAACAAATACATCAACTTCAGCCAGACATTCCGGTGGGAAAAGAGCAAGGAATTGGGCAAAGACGCCTATTATGATGGATATTCGGATGGCACCGTTTACGAAGCTCCCCAGTTAAGCGCTGAATCAACGCGAACAGCCGGTCTTGATACGAGGCTTTTCGGAAAACTCTCGACTGGTCCGCTCCGACACACATGGGTGATTGGATCGGATTTCCGTGATTATAATTATGTATATCCGTGGATTCTTGACGCAAAGGGGGATGTTGCAATTAATATATATAATCCTAAGACCAACTATGTACCATGTTTCAGTTCACTGTCTTCTGCAAAGTGCATTGGGCAGCATAGCATTGCTTACGATGATTATTTTCAAGAAGGTATATATTTTCAGGATCAGATAAAATGGAAAAAATTATCTATTTTGCTTGGAGGCCGTCAAGACTGGGTAAATTTTAGTGCCCATTCATACACACATCAATATAATAATACAGGCGGAACCAGTGTGAATAGGTACTCTTCATCTCGCACTTCGCCGCAGCCGCAAAATGCGTTCACATGGCGTGCGGGCATCCTCTATAATTTTGATATGGGATTGACGCCCTATTTTAGTTATTCGACATCTTTTATTCCGCAGCAGTCTACAAATTGGCAAGGGCAGCCATTTTCTCCCCTTACAGGGAAACAGTTTGAAGCGGGTTTGAAATACAAAATTCCAAACAAAGATATTCTCCTGACAGCATCAGCCTATCATATTGAGGAAAATCATTATCTTATCAGCGATGCGATCCATACTGGATATAGTGCAGATGCGGGTCGCGTGCGCTCACAAGGGTTTGAAGTTTCGGCGAATGCCAACATTACCAGAGACTTAAGGATGATTGCTTCCTACACTTATACAGATATCCGCTATGCAAAGACGAACAAAACTTCGAAGCGATTTGATCCTTATACGAATGCAAGCTACGGCACCGCCATTTCGCAGTCTGGCATGGCCGTGCCATATGTACCGCGCAACATGGTTTCGGCTTTTCTGGATTACTCCTTTCCGAAAGCCGTTCTAGATGGATTTGGCGTAAACGGCGGCGTACGGTATGTGGGTTTTACCTACATCGACAATGTCGAATCATTCAAGACACCGGCGTATGTGCTGTTTGATATCGGAGCCCATTACGATCTGGGCCGGGCTACCCCCGTTCTGAAAGGTCTTAAAGCTCAGCTGGCCATTTCGAATTTGACCAATAAGTACTATCTCGCTAGCTGCTCTACCTATCAGTGTTATATCGGGCAGGGGCGGCGCATATATGGAAATTTGACTTATAATTGGTGAAATTGCCCCTTCCGAACTACAGTTCTTTTTCCCCATTAAATTCAGCATTTTGCCCCTCGTTTCCATGCCAAAGTCGAGGGGCAACCTCACTGCACTTTCCGTGGGGCAACTTCCTGCAAGAAACGTGGGTTGTCCCCAGCAAGATCCAAGGGGCGACCTATGCCAAAGTCGTGGGATGGTCTTGTGCAAGTTACGTGAGCTGTCACGGGAAAGCTGTTCTCCTACCAGTTCAGATGCACATAAATGGCATGTCGATTTTTTTGAGTTTTTGTTACTGAAAATTCCTTCCCAGATCGTCTTAGTAAATAAGGGCACGCCTTCTGGCGGAAGAGCAGGACGCTGTGTCCTGCCGTTGCCGACAGAAAGCGGGTTTTCCGGAAAGGAGGTCACGTGGGCGTTTATCGTTTCATCAACTGCGACTCACTCTTACACGCATTTGTGAGGATGCGGCGTTCATGACGACCCGTACCCTTCGCCGCTGGTTCGTGATCCATAAATGGACAAGCCTGGTCTGCACGCTGTTCCTGTTGGTGGTGTGCGTGACCGGGCTGCCGATGCTGTTCTCCGAGCAGATCTGGGACACATTCGTTGGTGACGATGACCCGCCTTACGCAGCGCTGCTATCCGGTACGCCGAATGCTAGCTTTGATGTCATGGTGGCGAAGGCGCGGGCGATGTTTCCCGGTCAGATTGTCACCGGTGTCAATCCGGATGATGATGAACCAGCGGTGCTCATTTCCATGGCTCCAAGCTGGCAGGCGTTAAAGGATGATGAGAAATATCCGGACCGCAATTCCAGCCACTGGATCAAGTTCGATGCCCGTAATGCAGAGGTGCTGAAGCAGTCTCCGCCTCCTGACGCTCCCCAAAAGCCCCGGACATGGACCGGGATTATTCTCGGCACAGCGACGCGGTTGCACATGAACCTGTTCGCGGGGCTGCCCGGTGCGCTGTTCATGGGTGTTATGGGGGTTCTGTTTGTCGCATCTCTGGTCTCGGGAACGGTCCTCTATGGCCGCTTTATGAAGCGGCTGCCGTTTGGGGCTGTGCGCCGGGACCGGGCTGCACGCCTGACATGGCTGGACCTGCACAACCTGGTGGGGGTGGCCACGCTCGCCTGGGCGCTGGTTGTCGGCTTCACGGGCTTTGTCAACGAATTGCAGACACCATTGTTCGGCCTGTGGCGGATAACCGATGTCCGGCAGATCCTCAAACCTTATGCGCAGCTTCCGGTTATATCGCAGGATTATCTATCCTCCGTGCAGGCGGCGTTCGACACGGCGGCCAAGGCGGCCCCTGGCAATGAGGTGACAGGCCTTTCTTTCCCCGGCGCACCATTTGGTAGCCCCGTGCATTACATGCTGTGGACCCATGGCGCGACACCGTTGCGCGCCCGGCTGTTCACCCCGGTTCTGGTCGATGCCCGCACGGGGGAACTGACGGGCGCGTATCCGATGCCGTGGTACCTGCGTTTCCTTGAAATTTCCCGCCCTCTGCATTTCGGCGACTATGGTGGCATGCCTTTGAAAATCCTCTGGGCGCTACTTGATGTCGTGGTGATCGTGGTTCTGGTGAGCGGTCTGGTGCTGTGGGCTGGCAAACGCAAGATGGCGACCGATGCCCGTTTGCGCGCGCTGGGATATGATCTGGATGACGCCGAGGATGCGCCGCCGCCTGTTTTGACAGGGGAGATGGTCCGATGAGCGCCGTTTCTCCCGAGAAGCCAGACTCTGTCGTGCCCGCTTCCGCACCGCGTCAGCCTGTCTCGGTCTGGACTTGGCCAATTGCGCTGGGGCTCCTCACCCTTTTCGGTCTACTGTCCGCCCTGCTGGGCCAGCATGGCGTCTGGCTGGTCCTGTCGTGGGCGGCCCTTTCCATTCCCCTCATCGTTACGGTCATTTGCCTGATCCGGGCATGGAGCCGACCGTCTTCCAAAGGAGGTCTCTCATGACCGATCTTGCTCCTATTTCCTTTTCTCCGTGGGAGATGTTCCTCAATGCCGGCCCGGTCGTCCGCTGTGTGATGATCCTGCTGGCCGTGGCTTCGCTGCTGACCTGGACAATCTTCATCGCGAAGTCGGTCGAGCTGTTGCGTGTGCGGGTAAAGCTGACAAAAGCAGAGAAAGCACTGGAAGAGGCCAACACACTGGATCTGGGGGAAGAGTGGACGCGCGGCACGTCCTCCATTGCGCACACACTGGTGATGGCCGCCGAGACGGAACGCAAACGCTCTCAGGATATCCCTGATGATAGCGAGGGCCTGAAGGAGCGTGTTGTCCTGCATCTCGAACGGCTGGAAGCCGCCGAAGGCCGCAGGCTCATGCGCGGTACGGGCGTGCTGGCGACTATTGGCGCGACCTCGCCCTTCATTGGCCTGTTCGGCACCGTCTGGGGCATCATGACGTCCTTTACCGGGATCGCGGCCAGCAAGGCGACCAGCCTCGCCGTAGTCGCGCCCGGCATTGCCGAAGCCTTGCTGGCAACAGCCCTTGGGCTGGTGGCGGCCATTCCGGCCGTAGTGATCTACAACCATCTTGCCCGCCAGACGGCTTCCTGCCGGGCGCAGGTGGCTGATCTGACGTCACTGGTCATGCGTCTTGTCTCGCGTGATCTGGGGCGCATGCAGGCGCTGACGGCCAGCGGACAGGTGGTGCGGTTTGATGCCTCCCGTGACAGCCGTTCGGTGGCGGGGGAGTAATCCGCCATGATCCGCATCCGTCATACCGATGAAAGCCCGCATGAGGCGAGCGAGATCAACGTCACACCGTTCATCGACGTGATGCTGGTCCTGCTGGTGATCTTCATGGTCACCGCCCCATTGACCACGGTGAACGTGCCGGTGGACCTGCCGTCCTCGTCCGAAAAGCCGACGCCGCGCCCGGATGATCCGGTGTTCCTGACGGTGAAAGCCGATCACGGTCTGGCGCTGGGCGAGGATAACATCACCACCGATGCGCTTCCCGGCGCGCTGGAGAGTGCGACCAAAGGCAACAAGGACGAGCGGATATTCCTGCGCGCCGATAAGACGGTTGATTACGGCACGCTGATGGGCGTGATGGATAAGCTGCGGTCTGCTGGTTACCTCAAGGTCGCTCTGGTGAATCTGCAAGGGCAGGAAGAAGGGAGTGAGGCCGGAACGACGCCGGTTCCCGCAGGTGGCGGCGCGTCTTCCGCGACACCGACTGCTCCTGCCGCGCCTGCGTCCGGAGCGACACCGTGAGCCACACGGCGGACATGGCGAGTACGACACAGACTGCTGGCGTAATGCAGGATACGGCTTCGTCGTCCTTCTCCGACTGGCAGAGGGGGCAGCTCCGTCTGGCCCGGCGGGATGACGCACTCCGCTGGGGCGTGTCTTTCCTCGCCGTGCTCGCCGTCAGTGGCGGGGCGGTCTGGTGGATCATGCGGCTGCCGCCGCCGGTCATGGCCGTGCCGGAACCGCCACCGGCTGCGATTGCCATCGATATGGCTCCGGAACCGGTCTCCACACCGACCCCGCCCACCGATCTGCCACCGGGGCCGCAGCAGACCCAGTCCATCCCGGATCCTGCCCCGGTCGAACCGCCAAAGATCACGGCGCCACCTTCACCCGCGCCCAATCCGCCAATCCCGGTGCCCAAGCCGGAGAAGCCAAAGAAGCTGGTCAAGAAACACAAGCCGGTGCCGATGCTCAAAAAGCCGATCCCGGACAAGACGCCACCGGCCGAGGCGACAACAGCACCGCCTTCTTCAGAAGCGCCTCCGGCTCCCGCACAGGCTGCTCCGGCTCTCGGTGCGTCGTCTTCAAAAGCTTCGCACGATCCGGTGACCTGGCAGGGGGCTTTGCTGGCGCAGCTTGAAAAATTCAAGCGCTATCCGTCTGACGCGATGGCCGATCATCAGGAAGGCGCGCCAACGGTGACCTTCTCCATGGACCGCAAAGGCCATGTGCTTTCGGTGACACTCGCCAGCTCTTCCGGCCATCCTCTGCTGGATCAGGAGGCGGTGGCTTTACCCAAACGTGCCCAGCCGCTGCCCATCCCGCCGGACAGTGTCGCGGGTGACCCCATTACCCTGACGGTCCCCGTCGAGTTCTACATTCATGGCGGTGGGAACTGAGGTTTCCGCTGTTTCCTTATCTCTATCTCTGATCGTGACAGGATCAAAACCATGCCTACCTTTTCCGAACACCGCCGTTCGCCGCCAGTCGTGAACCAGATCCGCCCCGGCATGGGCGCCAGCCGCAGCGCCGTGCGCAGGCTGGAAGAGCGCAGTGAGGAGGTCGGCATCAAAATGACCGATCTGAGGCGCATCCTGTTTCACGGCATTCTGGAAGCCGGACCACGCGCGACGGCGGTTGAAATCTGGAAAACACTTGGTCGGATTATGGAAGAGGGGCATGCCCCCTCACAGGGGTCGATCCAGCGTAACCTGAATCTCTTTGTGGAGCGGGGTATCCTGCGTCGGGATGTGACTCCGGACCGTCTCTGGCGCTACAGCGTGGCTCCGGAGCCCAGAGCAATTCTTGCGATTACTTTCGTGGAGGCCGGAACCGGACGGAAGATTGCCTGCAATGCGCCAGAAATCGCAACCTTGCTGCACCGGGTCGCGGCTGAGCACGGACTGGCCGTGCAGGGTGCTGCTATCACGGTCACATCGTCAGCCGGGTAAGCTTTGAAAGCCCGGTGAAAGAAGGCGAATATTTTTTTCGCCTTTCCACTGAAAAAACGTCCGCATCAATCGTCTAATAGAGTGAGCCCTCCCGCAGGGACGGGACATCTTCCTTGAAATTCATCGTCTGGTCTGTCCATCGCCCGGTGGCGACGCTCCTGCTGCTGCTCTCTGCCGTGCTGTCAGGGCTGATGGCATTGCCCCATCTGCCGGTTTCCGACCTGCCTGATGTCGACCTGCCGGTGATCTCTGTCTCCGCCTCCAACGCCGGCGGCTCGCCCGAGGTCATGGCCCGCACGGTGGCCGCCCCGCTGGAGCGCCATCTGGGCAATATCGCCGGTGTGACACAGATGCAGTCCACCTCCACGCGGGGCGAGACCTCCATCTCGCTGGGGTTTGAGCTGGGGCGTGACCTCAATGGCGCCGCGCGGGACGTGGAAGCCGCCATAAGGGCCGCGCGGCGCGACCTGCCAACCACGCCGGGGTCAGACCCGAGCTATCATCGCGCCAACCCCAATGCGACACCGGTGCTGATCCTTGCCGTAACACCGGGCACGCAGCCCATGCCGCGCCTGTATGATCTGGTGAACACTACCCTGCGGCCCATGCTGCTCCAGGTGCCGGGGGTAGGGGATGTGATGCTCATGGGCAGTTCCGCCCCCGCCGTGCGGGTGGAGATGAACCCTCTGCTGTTTTTCAAATACGGCATGGGGTTCGAGAACCTGCGCGCAGCACTCGCTTCGGCCAATGCCCATACGCCGAAAGGCGTGATCGACATGGCGGGCCAGCGTTACCAGTTGGCCGTGAACGATCAGGCCGACCATGCCGCAGCGTATCGGGATCTGGTGATTGCCTATAAAAACGGACGTCCTATCAGGCTGCGTGATGTCGCGACCGTCACCGACAGCATGCAGGACGTGAACGCGGCGGCCTTCTTTGACGGTAAACCGGCGCTGACGCTGATGGTCCGCGCCCAGCCGGGAGCTAATCTGGTCGGCATTGTCGAGGCCGTGAAGGCGCGTCTCCCGCAACTGCGGACACTGATGCTGCCGGGTGCAGATATTGCCGTGGCGCGGGATGGTTCGGCGGTGATCCGGTCCTCCCTGCACCACACGCTGGTGACGCTGCTGGCCGCCTGCATTCTGGCGCTGGTCGTGGTCTGGGTGTTCCTGCGGTCATGGACCGCTTCCATTGCAGCGGCGATCATCGTGCCGTGCTGCCTGATCGCCAGTCTCGGGCCGATGCATCTGGTGGGGTTCGGGCTGGATAATCTCTCGCTCATGGCGCTGACGGTGGTGACGGGGCTGGTGGTGGATGACGCCATTGTGGTGATCGAGAACATTATCCGCGTGCGTGAGCGCGGGCTTTCCATTGACGAGGCCGCCATTACCGGGGCCAGCGAGGTCGCGTTCACGCTGCTGTCCATCACCATTTCGGTGCTAGCGGTGTTCCTGCCGATCGGGCTGGCGTCTGGTCTGACAGGGCGGCTGTTCCGGGAGTTTGCCGGGACGGTAGGGATCGCCGTAACAGTCTCGCTGGTTCTGTCCTGCATGGTGACGCCCTGTCTAACGGCGCTCTGCATGCGGTTTGCCGAGGGAAGAAAACTAAAGTGTGTAACAGGCGATGTCAGAGGGGTGGGAGATATTGCTGTCCCGTCACATCATGCGGATGCCGCATACTGTCTGGATCATGAAAAACACAATGGCAGCCTGTATCGTCGAACTCTGGAAGTCTGTCTGACTCATCCCGGCAAGACCGTATTGCTATTGCCGCTGACCCTGCTGGCGACGGGCTTTCTGTTTCTGCGTATGCCAAAGATCGTGTTCCCGCGTCAGGATATCGGCATTGTTTCGGGCGGGTCACGCGGCAGCGGTAGTTCACTGGCGCAGACGAAAACCCGGCTGGAGCGGTTCAGCAGGGTGCTGCTGGAAGACCCGGCCGTCAGCCATGTCATCGCCTATCTCGATACCGGCGAAGGCTCCAGCCACGGCATGGTGTTCGCCACGCTGCGTGACCTGTCCACCGGGCGGGCCTCGGGAGCAGAAGTGGCCGCGCGTGTAGTGTCCCGGATGGGGAAAGACATTCACGCCGAATATCACGCACAGGCACCCGGCAACATCATGATGCGGGTCGGCTCGAACAGCAGTGGGGTCAGCTACATTCTGCGCAGCGAGGACGACCGGTTGCTGGGACCGGCCACACGCAGGCTGGCAAAAGCCCTGCGCCCCCATCCGGAGTTCACGGATGTTGACCCGGACATCGATCCACCGGGGCAGGGCATCACGCTGGCGATCGACCGTGATATTGCCGCCCGTGTCGGCGTCACGCCGCAGGTGATCGGCAATACCTTGTCCGATGCGCTTGGCCAGACCACGGCCTCGGTCGTCTACACTCCACATGGGCAGTATAACGTGGTGCTGACGGTGGAAAACCGTTTCCAGCGCGATCCGGAAATCCTGAAGCAGTTCTGGATCAGTCCCTCGGGCGGGTCCGCCTCGGGCAGTTCGGCGTCCAACACCATCCGGGTGGTAACCGCATCTGCGACCAGCACGACATCCTCAACCGGTGCGACGGAATTCAGAAACCAGATCGCCAATTCTCTGGCTGGCGGAGCCAATGTCTCAACGGGTTCAGCCGTGGCCACGGGGGCAGAGACACTGGTGCCGCTGTCCGTCGTGGCCCGCATCACCCCCAGTCTCGACCCGGTGGCGGTCACCCACATTGGTTACGCCAGTTCCGCCTCACTGGCGCTGGAACTGGCGCTGGGTATCAGCCTATCTCAGGCGCAATTCGTTATCGATCAGGAATGGCGCAACCTGCACCTGCCGAAGACCATCAGTGGGGAGTTGCAAAGTGACGAAGGGGATCAAGGCAAAAGCACCCATGGCAGCGAGATCCTGATCATCGCGGCTGTCTTGGCCGTCTGGATCACGCTGGGCATGCTGTATGAGAGCGTGTGGCACCCGCTGACCATCCTCTCCACCATTCCCTCGGCCGGGATAGGGGCGGTCATGGCGTTGGACCTGTTCGGACTGCCGTTCTCGGGCATGGCGGTGATCGCCATGTTGCTTCTGACCGGTATCTCGCTCAAGAATGCTATCATGCTGGTGGATTTCGCCATCCATGCCGAGCGCGAACGCAGTATGACACCGCGGGACGCTATCCGTGAAGCGTGCCTGCTGCGGCTGCGGCCTATCGTTATGACAACCTTTGCCGCAGCCCTCGGCGCGCTGCCGCTCGTGCTGATGGGCGGGTACGGCATGGAATTGCGTCAGCCATTGGGGATTGCGCTAATTGGTGGCCTGCTGATCAGTCAGGTCCAGACCATGTTCACCACGCCCGCCCTGTATTTGCTCGTGGCGAATGTTAGAGGCGCCTGGTTTCGGTTTCCTTCACGAAAACGATAGGCGCCTTCAGCTTTTCGGAGGAGGTGACTGACAGATATCACCATCATTCACACAGAGCGCTCTTGTATCTGCTTTGCGTCTGGAGTAACTAAGAATCATTCTTATCCTTATCTGACAGGCGCGCTACGGAACGAACAAATGGTGCGATCGCCTTCTCTGGTCCTGCAAGTTTTCATCTCGCGGCGGAATGATCTTATAAAATATGCGGAAACGATCGTACCAAATCATGGTGATGATATCGTGCAGGAAGCATGGTTCCGTATCAATCGGACGATGACCGCGACGGTCGAAATTGTTTCGCCTGACTCCTATCTTTTCCGTGTCGTTCGCAATCTGGCGATTGACGTAAAACGCAAAATCGGAAGGGAGGCACAAAGCACCTGTGATGCCTCACCACAAGAGATGGGAAATGCGGTCGCGTCGAACTCGCCCGAAGCGGACATGCTGGTCAGTGAGCAAATGCGCCTGTTAAGCGAAGCTATGGATGAATTACCTGAACGAACGCGTATCGCTCTTGAAATGCGTCGTTCAGGCAAATACAAACTTAAGGATATTGCAGCCCATTTTGGCATCTCTATTGCTGTGACGCATGAAATCATAGCGCGTGGTATCGCGCACTGTCGTAGCCGGGTTCTTCCCCCCGAATGACATCGAATTTCTGTTTCGACCGAAAAAAGAGAATCTTGTATCGTCTGTTTTGGCGAAGAGAAGTTATTTCGGGTGCTGCGCAACGCCTAATGGAGAGTGGAGTATGAGCAGCGATGAAACATATGAAGATATCTCTCTTGAAGCCGCGCGCTGGCTGGTTTCCCTTGAGGAAAATCCTGACGATCAAAAGCTGAAAGATGACTTTGAACGCTGGCTTTCTGAAGACCCAACTCATCGTGAAGCGTGGGCTGCCACCTCGGGTATCTACGATCTCATGGGGCCGCTGTTCGCGAAAGAAAGATATTCATCCAGCACGCAGTCTTGCAAGTCTGGTTGGCGTCACACGAGCGTTTCTAAACGGATTTCATATGGAGCTACGATCGCATTAGCTGCTGCATTGGCGAGTTTTATGCTTGTTCCGGACTATTATTACGGACTGACAGCCGACTACTCGACTGGTAAGGCGCAGCAAATGACAGTCAAGCTGGCTGATGGGAGCGAGGTTAGTCTGGCCCCAAAAAGTGCAATGAATGTCGTTTTTCGGCGTGAGGGTGGGCGGGAAATCCATCTTCTCCGTGGAGAGGGATTTTTTAAGGTCTCCCATAATCCTGAGCGCCCGTTCAGGGTGACGGCAGGAAAAATCAGCGTGACCGACATTGGCACTGAGTTTGACGTGCAAGTGTCTCATAAATCATCCGCTGTCGCTGTGAAATCGGGCGAGGTGCACGTCGATGGAGACAATCATCTTTCGACAGACCTCCATTCCGGTCAGCGGATTGAGAGACGAGGCCGAGGCATCGTGTCGACCAGTCACGAAGATGCTGAGAATATCGGAGCATGGGCGACCAGCGGCCAGCTTGTTTTGGAAGATAGTTCCTTTGGTGATGCAGTTACTCGAATTAACCCATATTACAATGGCAGAATTTTTGTCGCCAACCGGCATCTGAGCGTTGGGAAGGTGACAGGAGTTTATAACCTGTCGGCTCCTGAAAGCGCTCTTAAAGCCATGGCTGACACGCAGGGTGCGAAGCTTTACCACATAACCCCTTGGATTATCGTTGTTTCCTATTGATTTTCAGAAAAATCAAAAAATCTGAATATCGCGACCGAAAAAAGATCCCTTTGCATCGTTCTTTCTCTGAGAAGTTAATTAAGAATGCAACGCAACCGCATTCTTGCTTCTGGATGTCGAGCGAAGTTGGAGTAGTGGTGTGGTGTTCGTGGGTGTCGATAACAGAACTTGGAAAAAAATTAGATTAGCCAAACGACTGGCGCTGGGAGTTTCTACGGCCGGGTTATCATGGCTGATAATCAATCCTGCTTATAGCGCGCAAGCGTCGGCATCAACGGAAATGGAATTTGCCATTCCGGCAGGATCGCTGGCTGATGCGCTAACTCGTCTTGGACGTCAGGCAGGCATACAGATATCGGTCAACGGCGACCTTGCTCGGAGTATCAAATCGGGAGGAGTATCGGGAAAAATGACGCCCGATGCAGCACTCACACATCTGTTGGCGGGAACCGGTCTTGTCGCTCATCATACCAGCTCAAAAAACATTCTTATACAAAAAACATCGTCCGCCATCATGCTTGGTCCGGTGCGTGTTGGTGGAAATATAAGCCATCAGCAGGATCCTTCCGGGCCGGGTGTGGGCTATGTTGCGACACGCACCATGACAGGCTCAAAAACAGATACGCCAATCATTGAAATTCCGAATTCGATCCATGTGATTACGAAACGGCAGATGATTGATCAGCAGCCTCAGAACGTCATGGAGGCTCTGCGATACATGCCGGGCGTCAGTGTCGAGGCTTTTGGAGCTTTTGGTAACGGTCCAGCCAGTGGACAAAATCCCGGTGCGATCCAGCAGCGCGGATTTGATACCTCGCAGTTTGTGGACGGCTTGCGATCCTATTCTAACAGCGCCGGAGAAACTGCTTTTCTGGAGCGAATAGAAGTCATGAACGGACCATCTTCCGTAATGTATGGGCAGAGCACGCCAGGTGGTATGATCAACATGAGTTTGAAAAAACCGACAGAAACACCATTACATAATGCAACGGTTGGTTTTGGAAACTGGGGGCGGTACGAAGCCACTGTTGATGTCAGCGATAAGATTAATAAATCAGGAACTGTAAAATACCGTATTGCAGCTATTGGTGTAACGCAGGGTAACCAGACCAATCATGTAAATTATCATCGTGTGGGCGTTTTGCCTTCTATTTCATGGAATATTGATGAAAAAACCAATGTCGCATTCGTGGGATCCTACATGTATACACCCGGTGACGGAACAAACTGGACCCAGTTGCCACCTGAGATACTTTTAAACACCAATCATAACGGTCGCATTCCCAGAAGCCGTTTTCTAGGAGACCCGAGATGGAATGTTTCTGGTCAGAAAGACGCATTTATTGAATATCAGTTTCAGCACAAATTTAATAAATGGATCGATTTCAGTCAGAATTTGAGATGGGAAAGGTCGGAAGATTTCGAAAAGAGACTTACACGTGGCGTTATCGTTCTTCCAGACCTTTACGGGCGAGGAGCCTATGAAGGCGGAGGGCGGGCTTCGACCATTGGGTTAGACACGAGAGTCGGTGGAAAATTTTCTATTGGCAAAGTACTACATAATAACTGGATCGTCGGGACCGATTTCCGGGAATATGACGACAAGAACGGCACTACGTCCGACGACACGCCCGGCTATAACGGATACCCGGGAACGGATGGCTACTCATTCGTGAATGTTTATGATCCGCACAGTAACTATGTCCCGTGTATCAACATTCACTCTAGGACCTGTCAAAATTACGTCTATGGAAGTAACGCTTCCTATTTTCAGGAAGGTATCTATTTCCAGGACCAGATCAAATATAAACGGCTCTCCCTGATTCTCGGCGGCCGTCAGGACTGGATTAATTATCATGGATACACTGAGTCCGGATCGAACGAAAACGCGGCCGGCGATTATGTCCTGACGAGACGTCACAACCTTCCCAGGCCCCAGAGTGCATTCACGTGGCGGGCGGGACTTGTCTACAAGTTCGATTTCGGCCTCGCTCCCTATTTCAGTTACTCGACTTCCTTCGTGCCGCAGAGCTTTGGTCAAAGAGACTGGGAAGGAAAACTGTTTCCTCCACTGACAGGAAGGCAATTGGAAGCCGGAATGAAATATGAGTCACCCGACCATAATATTTTCATCTCGGCTGCAGCATTCAGGATTGATGAAAACCATTTCCTGGTTAACGACCCCGATCATGATTCCTTTTCCAGCGATGCCGGAAAAGCACGTTCACAAGGGTTTGAGATTTCTGCCAATGCTAACATTACTCACGACCTGAGATTTAATGCTTCTTATACTTATGATGAGGCTACTTATCTGGACAGTAATCTTTCCGATACTCAGGCTTATGCCGACGGCAGCACAGGAAGTGTCGTAGCTGAGAAAGGAAAATATGTGGAAAGTATTCCACGCAACATGGTGTCAGCATTTGTAGACTACACACCGCCTGCACGTTTCCTGAAAGGATTCGGAATTAACGGCGGTGTAAGATATAAGGGGTTTACGTACTCAGATGCTGTCAACAGTTATAAAGTTCCCGCCTACGTGCTGTTCGACATTGGCGCTCATTATGATTTTGGGCAAGCATTTACTTCTCTCAAAGGACTGCGAGCACAACTTTCAATTTCAAATCTAACGAATAAATATTATATTGCTTCCTGTGGTGGAACCTATTCTTGTTATATTGGACAAGGTCGACGTGTTTATGGAAATTTGAGCTACAGTTGGTGATTTCTAATTTTTTTGTTAATATCAGAATGGAGTGCGTTGTTCCGTAATTTGAACAATACTGATAAGTTCCCCAAATGCAGAGAAGATTTGCTCTATTTTCCTGAATAAATGCAATTCAGGGGTACTTTATGGTATTGTGAATAAAGGCGCGGTGTTTCTTGTTGTACGTTGCGGGCAGTCGAAGCATATATGTGAAATTCAATCTTCCAGTGAAAGCATTTTTATCAATTGCACCATATGGTGCGAACTGCGTTGCAGTAAGAGCCGATTAAATTTTTATCTCGATCCCTTTGACCGCACGCTGGATCGGCTCTTTCTTGACGTGGGCATGACGTGCTGGCGACTTGAGATCGCGATGGGCCGCAGTTTACCGATCATGATCAGATCGTCGCCACGGCTTCTCCATATCGGTCAGATGACCACCGTCCTTCCGTTCCGTGATGACATACGAATTGCCCGCGATCATGGGAATGCTCTTCCGCAGGCCGATCGCACTCTCGCCCAACTAAACGATGCGAGCACCATTTTTGCTGGAGGGTAACCTGATCATTCCTTCGTACAGAAAGATATATTCCCATTTCAGGCGTTGGATCTCTCGGCTGCGGCAACCGTTAAAAGCAGGAGTTGGAACGCGTTGATGGCTTCCAGCATCGCGGAACGGGCATCGGCAAATGTTTGGCCGAGGCGCTGATGTTCTTCCGCTGTGGTGTAGGGCTCGCGCTTTTGCTCCTTGAAGGGTTTCACGCCTCTGCATGGATTGACGTTGTCTGTTGGTATACTCCAGAGGATTGCCAGGGAGAACATTTTCGATAGCACACCCAGAGTCCTGTTCGCCTGACACGGGATATGGTGATAGGCGTAGTGGAATGTAACGATATCGGTACGATCCGTAACGATCATCTTTCGGCTGCCAATTTTTTCGTAATGAATAAGTCAATTGCGCGTTGATATTTAGCTTGTGTGGTCGGTTGCAGATGCGTTTTCACAGGCCGTTCAATGAAAAACTTGCAGAACTGGCTGACGGTGGGGGAGGTCCCCTCTTCGCCGCGTTCGGTGCTTGGATCGTTACCGTCATTCACACGGGCGAGGATTTTGATCACTTCGAAGAGGCCGAAAATGGTTTTTATTTAATGGAAATAATAAGATAGTAGTAATTCTTCGGGGTGTATCGGGGAATTTGGTGGTGGGGCTTAGCTTTTACCTACAAACTTATAACCTGAAGGCCACAGGTTCAAATCCTGCCTCCGTAGCCAATGAATCCTTCACTAAGAAGGCCAGCGTCCGAATGATGCATGGCGGTCTTCCTGTTTGTCGCAAAGATCAGCATCGCAGCTAAATTCCTTTCAAGGAAAATCTCAAGATCGCCATTTTCTGGAATGAGGCGGATCCGCTTGATCAGAGTGATTAGTTGTTATGGCAAAAAGATAGATTCACGAAAATCACGTTCAATGAAGCTCTTTTCTCACCAGAGATGCAACCGCTGATACACTTTTTTCCAATTCCCAAAGCGGAAAGGCAGGTTGCGTCAGTGCGATAACGATACAGAACGGCTTCCACAAACAAACGAAATTTTTCATGCGTATTCTCGGTATTACACGGGCTTTCATAAAAACTGGTCTGGCCAATATGGTCTATGATATGAAGCGTTTTCTTTTGCTTAAACGGTTTTCCGCCTCACGTAGTAGTTCAGACAGTAGAACTCTTCACTCTGTTTTCAATGCATAGGGAAAGCCTTCACATAGAAACCAATATCTTTCGATGCAACACATCAAGAATCAAGAAATTTAGTCAATATTTTGCTGCTTTTGGAAATTGTTTTCAAAGAGTTTTCGGTTAAAGTAAGCATATAACTATATGAATCTGCCCATCATCTTTGAGTTGAACTCTGTCTGTTTGTCCAAGGGGGATATTGTCTAATATCAGGGAAGGGGATGTGCTGTGACTCACGCCGTTTGGGTTTTTGACGATGCATTGATAGCGTGTGCTACGCCAGTGAAGAAGAACTTCAAATTCAGACCAGTCCTGTGGAATACAGGGTGTGATCAAAAGTGTTTCTCCTTGAATATGAATACCAAGAAGCGATTCAATCCCTGTGCGTTGCATCCAGCCAGCTGATCCGGTGTACCACGACCACCCGCCACGACCGACATGGGGGGCTACCGAGTAAATGTCTGCAGCAACAACGTAAGGTTCCAGTTTGTAGCGGTCTGCCTGTTCTTTCGTCTGGCAGTGCTGAATAGGGTTGAGCATGTTGAACAAGGCATGGGCCTGATTACCGTCTCCGAGTGCAGCAACAGCCATGACCGTCCAGAGGGCAGCATGCGTATACTGCCCTCCATTTTCCCGCACGCCCGGCGGATAACCGCGAATATAGCCCGGATCCGGCTCGGCCTTATCAAAGGGGGGCGTGAGAACAAGGATCAGCCCGCTCTCTGGCCGCACGAGATGCTGAAGAGCAGAATGGAGCGCATGATGAGCCCGCTCTGGAGAAGCCGCCCCGGACAAAACGGCCCATGACTGTGAGATAGCATCAATCTGACAATCAGTGTTCCTGTGTGAACCAAGTGGCGTGCCATCATCGAAGTAAGCACGGAGATACCAGTCTCCATCCCATGCATGCTCCAGTGCTTTGGCTAGCTTCTCCGTATGCGCCTGCCACCGGCTGGCGCGCAGTGTGTCATGACGGTTCAGGGCGAGTGGAACAAACATTTTGAGCGTTGTGTAGAGGAACCAGCCGAGCCAGACGCTTTCTCCACGCCCTTTCTCTCCCACGCGGTTCATGCCGTCATTCCAGTCTCCCGTGCCCATCAGGGGTAGCCCGTGTGTCCCCACTGACAGACTGTGATCCAGTGCTCGTGCACAATGTTCAAAAAGAGACGCAGTTTCAGAAGAGAGTGTGGGGACTGTAAACAGGTCATGCTCTTCCACAGGGAGCAGAGGCGCTACAAGGAACCCGATGGCTTCATCCAGAACATCCGTATCTCCGGTTGCCGTGACGTAATGCGCAACAGTGTAGCCTAGCCAGGTGCAATCATCTGAGATGTGAGTCCGGACACCGGCTCCGGTTTGAGGTAACCACCAGTGCTGTACATCCCCTTCCAGAAACTGACGGCCAGCCGCCCGTAAAATATGCTCCCTGACAAGTGCTGGCGATGACGCGGCGAGCGCCATGCCATCCTGAAGCTGGTCCCGGAAGCCAAAGGCTCCGCTTGCCTGATAAAATCCGGCCCGGGCAAGAACGCGGCTGGAAAGCGTCTGATACAAAAGCCAGCCGTTGAGCATGATGTCCATACTTCTGTCCGGGGTTTTGACCTGAACGGTATGGCAGACGGCATTCCAGTGTGTGGTTACGGCCTGCAGGACGGCATCAAGGTTAGTCGTGCGATAGTGGGTAATGAGGTGCCGGGCTTCCGTTTCATTCCCCGCATCTCCTAGCAGGAAGACAATTTCCACGCGTCCATTGGCAGGTAGCGTAATAAGAGTTTGCAGGATACCACACGGGTCCAGCCCTGCTCCGGTTACGCTTTGCACACCGTCCGGCTGTGTAAAGGCTTCAGGATTATCCAGAGAGCCATTGCGCCCGATGAAACTCTTGCGATCTCCCGAAATTGTCGTGACGTAGGGGCCAAGGTCGGCAAATGCAACGCGGGAACCATAGGTGCTATCCCAGCGGTTTTTTGCGAAAAGAGCACCGGTTTGCGGGTCTCTTTCTGTGGTGATGAAAGGGGCGGTTTTGGTGCGTGCACTCCCCAGAACCCATTCAACATAGGCTGTGAGGGACAGGGTGCGGGACTGTCCAGAAAGATTATGAAGTTGAATGCGTGAAAGCTTCACAGGGTGTTCTGTGGGAACATATTGCAGTAAAGTGCTGGCAATACCCTGCGTGATGCGTTCGTAGCGTGTATATCCTCGTCCATGGTAAGTGACATATGTCGCTGCTGCGTCTCTCCGGGTGGCTGCTGTCAGGCTCCAGAGGGCATGCGTGTCTTCATCCCGAAGATAGAAAATTTCACTGGGTGGATTGCTTACCGGATCATTAGACCAAGGGGTAATCTGATGTTCCCGGCTGTTAAGAGACCATGTATGGCCGCTTCCTTCCGCAGAGGCCTGAAAGCCAAACGTCTCGTTGGCAATAATATTGATCCATGGAGCAGGTGTTGTTGTTTCCGGGGCAAGCACCACGACATAGGTTTCCCCCTGATCTGCAAAGCCGCCATACCCATTGAAAAACTCGAGTTCAGGAATGACAGGAACTTCAAAGTTTTCAGGTTTTACGGAACGTAACAGCGGGGCAGGGGGTGATATCGTAGCGGGCTGCATTTCAGCATGATCAAGTTGAGTCTCAAGACTATCATTTGCAGCCAGAACAACACGGGCAACTGCAAGCAGGAGAGCACGCGTGCCAAGGGACAGAAGATCTGTCCGTAAAATGCGCACGGATCCCCCTCCCGTTGCGGCTTTAGGGACGGAACGTACCAGATTTTCCAGAGAGACCTGAAGGTCTTGCAGGTAAGAAGACGGATGGTCATTGAGAATGACGAGATCAATCGCAAGCTGTTTCAGGCGAAAATACTCATGGGCCAGCAAAATCTGCTTCACGATGTTCGTATCGGAATTTTTTGTAACAGTCAGAATAATAAGAGGAAGGTCCCCCGAAATCCCATGCTCCCACAGAGCTGTTTGAGGTCCGGCTCCACGCTGGATAGTATCAGAAGGAGGACGCAGAGAAGCGCTTGTAAAAAGAATATGTCCTGCAAGACGCTGAAAGAGGTCCGCTTCGGCCGGGTGAATGTCGAGGTGTCGCAGCTGAATTTGAGCCTGAGTCCACGCCAGTGTGCGCACACGATCAAGAGCTGCTGCATCTTTATGCCTGTCAATCAAGTCCAGTAGTTCTTTTCTGGATGCCGCGGCCATTGTCCAGAAAGACATTCGGGTGGTAGCGCCGGGTTTGAGTGTTGCTCGGGTGCGGAGAGAAAAAGATGCGTCAAGAACGGCTCCTGTCTGCCCAGATAAAGTGACTTTGTCTTCAAGCGCGGCAGGGGAACGCACCGTGCGATTACGGCCAATAAAGGTTGCTCGATCTGTCCCCATGCTGACAGCACCCGGACAGACGATAAGATGCGCAACCCAGATTTCCGGTTCATCAGGGGTTCTGCGTCTGCGTGTTGCAATAAGAGTTTTTGTTTCAACTACATACTCAGTCTGGACAAAAAGCTTGGTGAATGCAGGATGCGCAAGATCAGCATCCTGCGGCAGCAGAGCGAGTTCGGCGTAAGACGTCAGATCAAGCTCTAATGTTTCGTGACCCGTATTGGACAGAGTGAGATGCCTGACCTCAGCATCCTCCTCGGCTGAAACCATGATCTCCAGTGTGGTTGTGACAGCACCATCACAACGAGAAATTTCTGCACGATCTTCATGAAATGCGACACGATAGCTATCTGGAATAGTAACGGCGGGCTGGAGGCCTGCGGACCAGAAACGCCCTGTCCTGACATTTTTCAGATAAAAATAGGAGCCATACTGGTCGAGCGTCGGGTCTTCTCGCCACCGCGTTAGCATGTTCCCCTGCCATCTACTGTAGCCAGAGCCTGCAGAGGTTAGCATGACAGTGTATCGGCCGTTGGAAAGAAGATGTGTGACAGGCTCAGATGTGTAAGCCGTATCATAAAATCGGCCAGCGCGTGTTGCCGTTTCTGGAGAGAGGGTGGGCAGAGCCTGTTCTGTGGGCAAGGGATGGGCAATTGCACCTTTATCGGGAGCGCGTTCCTGCAAAAGAAGTTCGGCAGATGCCATGACAGGATCATCATGAAAGCGCATTCTCATGATGCCATTCAGAACTGTGTCAGCCACCGCCAGAATGGACATGCCCTGATGGTGCGCCATGTAAGCACGGATAATAGCGACGGTCTCGTCTTCCGGGATGCGGCCGGGCGTATAATCCAGAGATTCGTAAAACCCGTAACGCCCCAGTGCACCAGTTTTTTCCAGCGCAGACAGATTGGTGACGGCTTTCTGCGGATCGACCATGGCTGCGAGGAATGTTGCATAAGGCGCGATGACAATATCCTCGGCAAGCCCGCGTTTCAGGCCCAGTCCCGGCACGCCAAAATTGGAATATTGATAAGTATAGTCAAGATCGCGCACATTATAGGCGGCTTCAGAAATACCCCATGGAACATTTAGGTTTTGTCCGTAAGAAATCTGGCGCTGGACAATAAGGGCATTTGTTTCCTGAAGCAGGCTGCCTACAGGTGCGCGCATGACCAGTGAGGGCATGAGATATTCGAACATCGACCCGGACCATGAGACAAGAGCAGCCCCGTTACCGGAAGGTGTGATGGCCCGGCCCAGACGGAACCAGTCGCGTGCCGGAATGTCGCCTTTGGCAATCGCAAAATAGACAGCAAGCCGCGCCTCTGATGCAAGGAGGTCGTAACAGTTCTTGTCCGCAGTATCGTCCGGGACCAGAAAGCCGATAGACAGCAGTTTACGGGACACATCACGCAGAAAACTGAAATCCATGGCATCAGCCAGTCGGCGGGCCTGGTATTCCAGCACTCGCAATCGGTCAGACAAGCCAGTTTTTTGTGACTGCTCGAAATCACGAAGATGGCTTTCCAGAGTGCGCAGCGGAGCTGTGGCCCAGAAGAGCGGGTCAGTTGAAAGAGTGTCAGGCTGATTTTCAGTATGAGGGAACAGATGCTTCGCGTGTCCGGCAATGATTTCTGCCTGTTTGTGAAATTCTGTCAGGGTGCTGTTTGTGTGATCTTCTGGCGCAGACAAAACAGCATTTTTTAGTTTAGCCAGAGATCGGACAAGCGCGCGCTGTTGTTTGGTAAGCTGAAGACGAGTGCCATTGAGGAAAGTTAGATCCACGATGGCAAGTGTGAGGACGTCCGAAAGGCCACTCCGCCAGGCATGATCCTCAGCGTCCTGCATTCGCCACTCCCGGCAGGTGCTGGCAACGGTGACAAGATGCCCGGCCAGATTACCGCTATCAACTGTGGAGACATAGAGGGGATTAAGGGCGGCAAGAGTTTCCGTACTATACCAGTTATATAAATGCCCCCGATATTTCTCCATTTTTTCAACGGTTTTTAAGGTAGCTTCCAGTCGTTCTACAGTCTCCTGCAGGCCGCACCACCCAAAGTCTCTCGCGTTGATGGCGCAGAGAAGATAGAGGCCAATATTTGTGGGTGATGTGCGTCTGGCAAGAACAGGGCTGGGATCTTCCTGAAAGTTGTCTGGCGGCAACATATTGTCAGCGTCAGTCACAAACGTCTCAAAGAAACGCCATGTGCGCCGCGCTGCGGTGCGTAATGTTCTGATATCGGTTCTGGATGGACGTGACTGAGAGGGGAGGACAGGGGAGCGGCTGGTCCACAGGGCAAGAGCTGGCGACAGCATCCAGAGCACGGAAAGGGGGCCGGATAAAAGCAAAGTTTCTGGGTCCGACCAGGCAACGTACCCTGTCAGCAAACTGGCAAAAACCGGAGCAGGGAGCATTTTGAGGTAATAGTCTCTCATGCCAGACTGAAGAAAGTTTGCTGTTTGTGCCGCAGGAACCCATTGCAGCAGCAAACGGCGTGTAACGAGTACACGTAAAAGGGTGCGGCTGATGGCATCGAGCATCAGAAAGGCCTGATGGGCCATGAAGGTGAGGTTGAGAGCTGTCATAATAGCTGCGCTAACAGTGTGAGACCTGATGACGCTGCAATAGTTTCGGAACGTAATCCATTCCCGGCGTGGGAAAACATCTGGCACCACAGGGAGGAATGCTGGAACCGCGATGATCGCCAGAATAAAAAGCGTCCAGATGGCAGCATTTTCTGGCGTGAAGAGCCAGCAGGTCAGTAAGGTAAGCAGCGTGAAGGGGGCGCAGAGTGTCCGCCGCAGATTATCCACCATCTTCCAGCGTGCGATGCCAGACAGGCGGTTATGTGGCAGGGGTGTTTTTGCTGTGCCGGACATAATCCAGGGGAGCAACTGCCAGTCCCCACGCGCCCAACGATGTTGTCGTTGAGCTGAAACCATGTAATCTGTCGGAAATTCTTCTACGACTTCTATGTCAGACGCCAGTCCCGCCCGTGCAAAAATACCTTCAAACAGATCATGACTTAAAAGAGACGCTTCCGGCACACGCCCCGCAAGGGCGGCTTCAAAAGCATCAATATCATAAATACCTTTTCCCGCGTATGATCCTTCCCCAAAAAGGTCCTGATAAAGATCTGATATAGCAGCCGAATAGGCATCAATCCCGCTGGAAGTTGAATAGATTTTCTGGAAAAGCGTGCTTTGATGCCCAACGGGTAGAGAAGGGGTGACGCGAGGCTGCAAAATGGCATATCCACTCTCGATGCGTCCGGTTTCCAAATTGAACTGCGGAGCATTAAGAGGATGTGCCAGCTTACCGACCAGTCTTCGGACAGTTTCCAGAGGGAGACGGGTATCTGCATCTAGAGTGACGACATAGCGCACGCCTTGTGGGAGGTGGTGGCAGAAATCTTCCAGGAATGTCGTATCTTTAGCGCCACGGAGCAGGCGGTTCAGTTCATGCAGTTTTCCGCGCTTGCGTTCCCATCCCATCCACACGCCCTCGCTTTCGCTCCAGATGCGGTGTCGGTGCAGAAGCAGAAATCTGTCCCCATTATCAGAAGGGCCAAAATGCTGGTTAAGAAGCGTGATACCGTTAAAAGCTTGTTCTAAAAGCGCAGTATCATCAGAGGCGTGTTCATCATCAGAATCTTTCCAGTCAGTGAGAAGAGCGAAGTGAACGCCTTGATCATGTGTGGCCAGATAATGAATTTCCAGTCGGGCCAGGAGTTCTTTAACCGTTTTTTCGTTTGTCAGAAGAGCCGGTATGACCACAATCGTTCGCATGTGTGCAGGAATGCCCTGTGACAGTTCAAGCCCCGGTAACATTGTGACCTTGATCGTGCGAAGAGCAAGTCGGTTTATGCAGGCTATAGCAGCCTCGGATGTGGGAATGCAGGCAAAAACGGCAATAAGCACCAACCATAAACTGGGAGAATAGTTTTTTTCCGAAATCCATACGGGGATACTTAGAAACAAAACCACAAGAGTGAGGATAGCAAGGCTATACCCAGTAATACCGTGATGGCAGAAATCCCGTATGAGTTTTCTGGAAAGGGGCGGCCGGAGGCCCAATTCTGCTTCAAGCTGACTGCGCCCTTCTTGCAGAAGATAATAACCGGGGTCAGTTTTGCGTAGGTCTGACTGCGCTGCATTCTGAGCTTTCCGTGCCAGCGTCAGTGCATAATTGGCAATATCTAACTCAGAAATCTCGCCGTCACGAGCGAGATCTTCCACTGCTTGACGATAAAGATTTCGACTTGCGAAATCTGCTTCCGTAAAACTTGGATAGGATGCAAAAGCCTTATCTATCAGACAGATGTGCTCAAAAATTTCGGTCCAGTCGAGTTCTGCAATAAACCTGAGACTGGTAATGATATTACCAATGGTTGCATTATAAGCGGCCTGTGTCTGTAAATCGTCTCGAACAGCACACTCAATACTGCTTTTTTTGTCCGTAAGCCGTTGCTCCAGCCAGACAAGTGCCGGGTCTTTTTCTAAATCAAGCCCTCGGGAACGATGAACGAGGCGCGCGACAAAAGCGGGGGTCAGGCTCTCTGGTTCAACCTGAGCCAGAATTCTCTGGATAGAAGTTTCTTTGTCTTTACGGGCATTTTCAAGCGTATCAGCCAGAATCTCAGCCGCATGGTAGCTGGCATTGTTCTTTATAATGGCGTGAGCAGTGCGACGTAGATTTTCGATTAGGACAATGCGCAGGGTGATAGGAACGGCCCATAGTTCTCCAATTATCAGTGGCGTAACGCTTTGATAGGCGAGCAGATAGCGGCAAAGAGTATCCTGAAGGAGATGACTGTCCGTATGAGCAATAAGAGCCCAGGTGACACCAAAGACCCGCGGTAATCCCTGAAACGGTCCATTTGCCAGTTTTGGGAGACGGCCATAATAACCAGCAGACAGGTCGAGGCTCGTTTCTCTGATTTGCATATCAATAAGAGCGTAATTGTCGGTAAGCCATTGGGCAGCAGGTGTCAGATGCTTTCCTGTCTGGAGTGCTTCCGTAATAGTAAGAACAGTTTTGCGGATAAAAATACTGTTTTCAGCAAGGCGATGCTTTAATGCATGTCTGTGTGTAATGGCAGTATGTGTAACGGCCTGCGCAACAGCCAGACTACGGGCATGTTCTTCAAGGCGTTCCATTCCGAAAATTTCACTTTTTACTGGCACATCATCATCCTGCCAGAAAAAAAATGTCTTCGGCTTGAATAGACGGAGCCCAAAAGGCGTTCCTCTTACTTCGATCCCTTCATGCGGAGAAAAATCTTTAGATTTGTCCATATTACTGCTCCGCCTTAACTTTGTGAGAATAAGAGGCGTAATTTTTCGATCTTCTTTAAAGAGGGAGGCGCTCTGTATTTTTACGATCGAATTTATTGTTTTTCTTGTGAACAGAGCCCAAGAGAAAGTATTCGCTACCCTCAAAATTTCACGATGAAGGCAGTTACCCTATTGCCGTTATCAACGCAGGAAGGGAGATAGGGTTCCTCACTACGGATAATGAAATATAGTATGAAGATTTTGATATGATAGATGGATGGTTTTAAAAATCTTTTATCTTTGAAGTTCGACCTGATGAGTCTGTTCCTTGGGTAGTAATGGGGATGTATGAATCATGGAACAGTCTGGTTTTTTTGATACTTAAGAACAGCGTGTCTGACGGCAAAAGAGTTCGTTTATTTGGCGAGCGTCTGGCATGTTCTGGTGCTGTTGGAAGACTGTTTGATCGGTCCGACGCGCCCTAGCGAAGCGCTAGTTATCTGCCGATATCAGGCTTACATCATGGCCGCTACGATGGTGGCGCTCTCAATCTATGCATTATCAATGGGGAGAACGCGGATTCTTTTGAGAAGGATGGTCCCTCAAAGACTGGCTGGACAGACCGGTTCCTCCTTGAACACGTTTTTGTTAGTCAGAAATCATGAGTGGGACTGTTCATATGCACTGCAAGCATTGATCAGCAACCATGAAGATCGGGCTCACCAGCATCGTCTATAAATATGCGTCGACTTTGCTGCATGACGCGGATCTACGCCCCACCACAGAGCCTCAGAAGATAACAAATTTTCTGCGCCGTAAAACACTGTGAAAACGATCCATAAAAACAAGTAACCACCACATATTCAGTATAAAACCAGCCGTGAAAGATATTATTTCTATCAGATTTTGTGCTGTTTTCAGGAGCGGAAATGCGTTATATTAAGTGAAAATAAGCACGGGAACCAGCGTTGTCATGACTAGAAAATTACCGGCATCATCACGTAAAGCGCCTGTCCAGAACAATACTGTTGGAAGCGACAAACTTTATATTGTTTCTTCTTCGCATCTGGCTTCGCCCGGTTATGAAGACGTCAGTGCTTTTGAATTTGCGCTGACTGTTATCAATAACGCGTTCCAACGCTGGATGACGCGGGCGAGCGCCGTGGCCGGCCTGCCGGAATTATCTGCGCTCGATGTTCTGGTGCTGCATAGTATCAACCATCGGGATCGTGAGAAGAGTATCGCAGATCTCATGTTTACCCTTAATCTCTCTGAGAGGCATTACTTAAATTACGCCATGAAGAAGCTGGATGATCTGGGGCTGATCACCCGTCACCGCAGGGGCAAGGAAGCATATCTTAAAGTAACCCCAAAAGGGAGTGATTATTGCGCTGAATATGCACGTGTGCGGTCAGCATGTCTGCTAGATTTGTTGCCTGCCGATCTGGAACCAGGAGGGGTTGCCTTGGGTGAAGTGGCGCGCGCCATGCGTGTCTTAACCGGGTTCTATGAACAAGCTGCACGGTCTGCGTCGTCTCTTTGAGTTTCGTGGGCGGAGCTTAAAATGTGTCCTAAAAAGTCATGATACCCTACGATCATATTTGATGGGTGTGTGACCAGACAAAGCCTGCCCGTTTCGGGAGCGATAACCGGGAGCATCAGAAGGTCCACAGCAACAAAAGCGACAATGTCCCCGCGGTTTACGAGATCGCCATCCGTGATGCCGGCGCGTAGATGAAATATACCCATTTCCGGTGAAAGAAGCGGAATAGGAGCTGGTTGTGCGGGGACGGGACGGGCAGGTGTGCTATCTGCCGCATTCTCTGGCAGGAGGCGAAGAAAAACCCTTTTTGATCCTGATTTTTCTTCAAACGTTTGCACACAATATTTTCGCATAAGTGCGACAAGCGTCCCCAGATCGTCTGGTGAGCGCATCATGGGTTTTTCAGCTCCAAAAGGCGTTCAAGATAATGCACGTCTACCCCTCCCTTAATAAGAGCCGGGTGATTCATCAGGCGAGCATGCAAGGGAATGGTTGTGCTGATGCCATCAATTCGGGTTTCTGACAGAGCCGCCCGCATGCGGGCAAGAGCATCCTCTCTATTGTGCCCATGCACGATAATCTTGGCGAGGAGGGAATCATAATGCGCTGGCACGCGATAATTATCGTAAAGATGTGTGTCCACTCTTACGCCCGGACCACCGGGAGGGGTCCATTGACTTACAACTCCTGGAGAGGGAGCAAAACTATCCGGATTTTCCGCCGTAATACGGCATTCGATCGCATGTCCGTCAGTCCGGATATCCGTCTGAGTGAAGGGAAGGGGCTGTCCCATGGAAACACGAAGCTGGGTTTCAACAATATCTATCCCGGTTGTCATTTCTGTTACCGGATGTTCGACCTGAAGTCGTGTGTTCATTTCGATGAAAAAGAAGCTTCCATTTTCATAAAGAAACTCGAATGTACCAGCGCCAACATATCCCATATCCCGACAGGCCGCGGCACAACGCTCCCCGAGTTGAGCAATGACATTGGGGGAGATGTCAGAAGCAGGAGCTTCTTCAAGGAGTTTCTGGTGACGGCGCTGTACTGAGCAGTCACGTGCACCGAGCCAGACAGCATTTCCGTGTGTATCTGCTATAATTTGTATTTCAATATGGCGTGGATGGCACAAAAAATGTTCCATATAGACGGCTGGATTGCCGAACGCGCGTCGTGCTTCTTCCCGAGCCCCCTCGACAGCCACATCAAGGGCTGCGGGTTCGGAAACGACGCGCATCCCACGTCCCCCACCTCCTGCGGCTGCTTTGATAATGACGGGGTATCCTATCTGAGCCGCGATTGTCTCAACCTCACTCCGATTTTCTGGAAGTGCACCTTCTGTTCCGGGCAGGCAGGGTACGCCCGAGCGTGTCATGTGGCGCCTTGCTGCGATCTTGTCCCCCATTTCTCTCATGACCGAGGGGGCCGGACCGATGAAGACAAGGTCGGCGTCAGTAACAACTTCAGCGAAGTTCGCATTTTCAGATAGAAAGCCGTAACCCGGATGGATCGCGTCTGCCCCCAGGAGTTTTGCAGCACGCAGAATACGTGAACTATCAAGATAGCTTGCTGACGCTGGAGCTGGTCCGATACAGACAGAGCGCGCCATAAGCCTCAAGTGTGCGAGATTGGCATCTGCTTCTGAATAAATGCCCATAGCTTCAAGTCCGAGCAGACGACATGCTCGGGCAATGCGTAAGGCAATTTCTCCGCGATTAGCGATCAGGACGCGTCGGAATTCAGGCATCAAGCGTCTCAATCATAAAAAGAGGTGTGCCCGGCTCCACGCTCTGACCGTCTGCCTGAAGTATAGAGAGGATACGGCAGGGAAAGTCTGCATCAATTCGTGAGAGTGTTTTCATTACCTCCAGAATGTAGAGTGTTTCTCCAGCCTTCACAGTATCGCCCGGCTGTACAAAGGGTGGTTCATCTGGGAAGGGAGCAGTATAAAACTGACCATGCATTGTTGCTGTGATCGTATGTTGAGTATTGCCAGATTCAGACGCAGGCGTAGCGGTCTCAGCTTTCTGCGCGTGAGGAGAGTGAGTATCATTGGTCAGATGGATGATGGTATCGCCCTCTTCAAAATGAAGCTCTGCAAGACCTAATGTACGCATCTGCTCCATGAGAGATTCGAGTTTTGAGAAATCTGTTGTCATGAAGGATGGCCCTGCTTAGCTAGCGCGCGGACAAGTATGCCTTCAGCTTCAAGTGTGTTCCGAAGGTGACGGGCGAGCGTAACCGCCTCAGCACTGTCACCGTGAACGCAGATTGTATCGATTGTCGTAGCCAGAAGCCGTCCGCTCAGTGTTTCAATCGCGCCAGCATGAATCATACGCAATGCCCGCTCTGCCACAGCTTGGGGATCATGAAGGACCGCGCCGGGTTGAGCGCGTGGGAGCAGATGTCCATCTTCATCATAGCCACGATCGGCAAAAATTTCAGAACGGATGGTCATGCCACGGTCTCTTCCCAGCCGTTCCAACGCACTATGGGCGATGGCCACGACTGGGAGCGCGGGCTCGACGGCATACACTCCGTTAAGCACAGCCTGTGCAATCACAGGATCATGCTCTGTCAGATTAGCGAGTGCTCCGTGGGCTTTAAGATATGTAATAGCATGACCACTATAGGTTGCCATCGCACATGCCGCGCCTAACTGGTAGGCAACGATGCGCTCGATTTCCAGAGGTGTCATCGGCAGGGGACGACGGCCAAACCCCCACAAATCCGGAAACCCCGGATGTGCCCCGACCGCTACGTTATTTTCATGGGCAAGCGCAAAGGTTTTTGCCATGACCTGCGGGTCCCCCCCGTGGAAACCACAGGCCACATTTGCTGATGTCACGATGCCAAGCAAGGCGGCATCATCACCAATGCTGTAATGGCCAAAGCTCTCGCCAAGATCGGCATTAAGATCGATCGTTTTTGTCATTTTTTCTGTTTCCAGGGGATAAGAGAGCTGCGCAGTTCAGAAAGCTTCATCGTATTATCCTGAAATTGCCGGACTGTGTCCCGCTGCCGTTGCACCGCAGCGTCTATATCAATCTCGTGAAAAAATACGGATGCGCCGATGGGTGCCTGTGCGAGAAGGCGGAGATCACTTTCGATCACGGTCGCAATCTTAGGATAACCGCCCATAGTGTTGGCATCAGCAAGCTGAATTATTGGTTGACCTGAAGGGGGGATCTGCACAGTGCCGGGCATAATGCCGTGTGAAAACAACTCCCTGTCAGAAGCACGTCTGAGCGGGTCGCCTTCCAGACGATACCCTGCGCGGTTGGCCTGGGAAGTAATGCGCCATGGCTGGGAAAAAAAACGTGCCCTGCTTTCGGACGTGAAGTCATGATATTCTGCCGCAGCGAGAGCATGCACAGTCACAGATCCTCGCTCGGGAAGAGGTGGAGGGCAGGTTAGCCCATAACCACCAGCCGGCAGGGAGAGTGTGCGTGGGCCGCAGGGTATATGGTCATTCCGTTGAAGCCCACGACCATGGTACCCGCCAAGTGCGGCCTTGAGGTCGGTAGCCCGTGCGCCGAATACGATTGGCACATCAAGCCCTCCTTCAACGCAAATATAAACACGGCAACCCTTTTCCAGAGCACCGCACGTCAGGATTTGCCCTGCTTTCGCTGTGATTGCCCAATTGGCTGGTAGGGAAAGGTTGTCCAGAGACGCATTGCACTGCGCCCCGGTGATCGAGAAGCTTCGCTCTTCCAGAAAGCGTATTCGGAAAGGAAAGAAAGCGACTTCGATTCCTGCTGCATCAGCAGGATTGCCAAGTAGGATGTTTCCCCAGGCCAGTGCAGAGCGATCCATTGCGCCGCCCCAAGAAACGCCTAAGGACATTGCCTGAGGACGCCCAAAATCCTGCACGGTATTAAGAGCGGTGCTCGTAAGAATTTCTATCATCGGGCATTCACAAAGCGTACACGGTCCCCGATCTCGAGATAACAGGGTGGGTTTCTGTTATGATCGAATAACGCAATATCGGTGTGTCCGAGTTGGTACCAACCTGACGGTGCGGTGCATGGCATAACCCCTGCATTGCCGCCACCGATAATGACGGAACCTTTCTCAACCGCCATGCGCGGCACCTGACGGCGCGGAATGGCAAGCCTTGGGTCAAGGCCCGAGAGATAGACAAAACCCGGCATAGCTCCTACGGCAGCGACCCGATAGGATGTGTTACTATGAAGAGAAATAACATCAGTTATCGTAAGATTGCAGTAGTGAGCAATGGCTTTCAGATCTTCACTTGACTCCGAATCGTACGTGACAGGAATACTGATCATGCGTCCATCAGGTTCATCTGAAGAGGCCTGATACCATGCATCTTCCAGCCATATCCGGGCTTCATGATGATCATGCATCACGGAGTCAAACACCATCAAAAGGTTGTTCACGCCCGGAATAGCCTGCCTTACGCCTGTATGGCGAGCGAGAGCATGTGCGGCATTAATGACGCGTGCCTGAATACCGGCCTCGAATACAGTAGAAGAAGCGTCCAGCAGGAGGGCATTCTCTCCTGCGTAGCTGATTCGCATATTTGGCACGTTTCACTTTCAAGACGTTAGTACGGAAACAGCTTATCGAAACTCTGTTCAGTGTCTCGCCAACTGTCTTCATGTTGAAATTATACACGTCTATTTGCAAGGGAGAAACGCGCAAAATTCGAAATTAAGCGAGTTTCTCATGTTTTCATTGATTACGTTTTCGAATCATGTGTAATTTCTATTCGAATCGAACACTATCGTGGCAGCGTCGCAATGCCTGAACCACGCAGGCGGCAACAATCTGGGGGAAACGGAACGTGTCTGACGCATATAGTCGGCCCAAACGCCGCAAACGTATTTCCATTCGTTCCTGGGGAACTTTTTCTGCAGCGCTGGCTGGATTGGCGACTTCCGTCGAAGCACATGCGGCAGACAAAACGACTACAACCGCGGAAACGTTGACGGTAGTCGGCTCTGCGCTGTCTCAGCGCAATAATGCCAGCGCGAACCCTGTTCAGACCATTACATCCCGGCAAATACAGAGGACGGCTTCCACAACTATTGGCGAATATCTTCAACGTTTACCAAGCATTGGCTCCTCTGGTACAACCAATACCCAGACAAGTGGCGGATTAGGTATGTCCTGCACTGATATCCGTAATCTCGGTGCCAGCCGCGTACTTGTGCTGATTGATGGCAAACGACAGGTTCAGTCTGCCAGTTCCTCCCAGAGCTGTGTTGACTTGAATACAATCCCCGTTGATCTGGTTGATAGTATTGAAATTCTTAAAGATGGCGGCTCGGAACTGTATGGAGCAGATGCGGTTTCCGGCGTTATCAATATCAAACTGAAGCATAATCTGACGACAGGAGGTTTCACCGTTCGGGGTGGAATCACGGATCAGGGAGACGGCCAGACTGGTAAAATCTCCGGTCACAAGGGCTTTAATTTTGATCAGGGCCGCGGCAATATCACGCTGTTTGGGTCCTATGAAACGGTTAGTCCGATCATGCAGCGTAATCGGGCATGGGCACGGGACCCTCAGGTGACTAATCCTGTTAGTGGCAAACCTGCTTATGGTTCATCAATTTCCACAGCAACGCGCGTTATGGACCCGGCTGGGCGTTTTAATCTCGTGCAGTCTCCGAATGGTGATTTCACTCCGTTTTCATCTGCCGACAACTATAATTATGGGCGTGATGGTAATTTGACGAATTATCTTCAGACAGCCACGCTTCATGGTCAGGCGCATTATGATGTGACGGACTGGTTCAAGCCTTATGCGTCGATTTTCTATTCTCATAAGACAACGCAGCAGACTCAGGCACCTTCACCTGTGACCGGGAGTATTTATCCATCCACATTGCCGAGTAGCTTTATTCTGCCGTCCGGAAACCCTTACAATATGTGGGGGCAAGATGTGAATATGTATAAGCGCATGGATGCTTTTGGGGACCGTCAGTTCGGGCAGGCCAGTGACACATGGCAGGTGAATGCTGGTGCAAAGGGGCATATTTTTGGAGGCTGGAATTATGATGCCTCCATGGCTTACGGAGCCAGCGATATGACCCTGCGGGCGCAGAATGTTGTGAATTATAGTCACATGATGCAGGAAATGGGTGTGCGCCAGCTTACGCCCGGCGATGCACATAGTGCAGTGGTTTATGATCCGTCAGTCTGTGCAGCATCCAGCGGCTGCGTGTTGCAAAACCCGTTTGCGCCATGGTCACAAAAGGCTGTTGATTACGCATCTGCGACCATTTCCAATCACACATCCTATCAGTTGCGTGATTTTAATTTTCGCGTGCATAATAACCATCTGGTGCATATGCCATACGCGCATGGTGGGGATGTGGGGCTGGCATTTGGTGTCGAGCACCGGAGTGAGCAACTCAGCTTCACACCTGATCCCTTGAGCAACGCTGGTGATATTGCTGCGGCAAACGGAAGTGCCTCAGCGACGGGTGGCGGCTTTAATACAACAGAAGTCTATGGTGAACTGAACGTTCCGTTCCTGCGTAATGCGTTTATGGCGAAAGATCTCTCTGTTGATGCCCAAGGGCGGTGGTCGCGCTACAATACATTTGGAAGTACGCAGATATGGAAAACAGGTATCAACTGGGCTCCTGTTGATGACATCCGCTTTCGGGCTACGCTAGGGACATCATTCCGGCAGCCTAATGTTTATGAACTTTATGGTGGCCGAACGTTATCCTACCAGTCAGCGCATGATCCCTGTGCGCAGGTATCGTCCTATGGTGCTCTGAGCGGGAGTGTCGCAGCGAATTGTGCTCTGCAGGGGATCAATACGGCTAGCTTTGTGGATGCTAATGCGGGTAAAATTCCTACGATTTCAGGTGGCAACCCAAATTTGCAGCCGGAAACAGGGCGCACATGGACGGTAGGAACCGTCATTACTCCCCGTTTTGCCCCTCATCTCAACGTTTCCGTAGAATACTGGCATTATACAATCAACCACACAATCAGTGCTCTGTTGCCGCAATACGTGCTTGACGAGTGTTATACAGGTGCTGATCCATCCTATTGCAGCGACGTCTCCCAGCGTACGACAGGGAATCAGATCTCGACCGTGCAAACGCTTTATCAAAACCTCGGAACACTCCGAGAAGACGGTCTGGATTTTGATCTGAGTTATAATATTCATCTCTTCGGGAAAAACTACCTTTCTCTGTCAAATAATTATCAGCAGGTTTTTGGTTACAATCAGCAGAACGAGCCGAATGGAAAGTTTTATAATTATACAGGCCGTATGTTCAACCAGACTGGTTCCGGTATCCCGCGTATTCGTGACTATGCGACCGCAACCTGGAGCCATGGTAATGTCGCTCTTACCTATATGATGAGTTACACGAGCGGCATGGTGTGGAACAACGGCACGACGGATCTGACAGCGAAAACTGCCGGACAATATCGCACGCCGGGCATATTTGCTCATGACCTGACCCTGACATACACACTGCCACACTGGACGATCGAGGTCGGCGTCAACAACCTGCTTGATAAAAAACCGCCTTTTGTTCTGGATTCCTATTTTAATACGGCAGCGGCTCTTTATGGTGAAGAAATGATGGGGCGATATGTTTTTGTTCAGGTCGGCTCAGTCTTCTGAGCTTCTGGACGTTCTTTTCGGACATTAGACAAAAGGGAAACGGGCATTATGGTTGATCACGGTTCCTGGATGACACTGCTGGGTCTTGGAGTGATCATCGGCGGCGTGATCTTACGCATGAATATCCTGTTTGTCGTGGTGGCGAGTTCACTGATAACGCCGCTTCTAGCTGGTAAAACACCCTATGAGGCAGTTGCGATGCTAGGGCATTATGCAACCTCAGCCCGCTATATCAGCGTTATGTGGACAATTCTTCCGCTTATCGGGTTGTTGGAATGGGCGGGTCTTGCGGATGCTGCCCGGGGGCTGGTTTCCCGCCTGAACCTTAAGACGCCGGGGCATGTTTTACGGGGATATTTTATACTACGTCAGATTTCCGCGGCGTTAGGACTGACGTCTCTCGGAGGGCAGGTTCAGATGGTGCGACCACTGATCGCTCCAATGGCAGAGGAGGCCGGACGGCATATAACAAACGAGACCCTGACGGAAGAAGAGAGAGAGCGACTGCGCGCTGCGGCGGCCGCTACGGACAATGTTGCGGGCTTTTTCGGCGAGGATATTTTTCTGGCTGTCGCCTCAATTCTGCTAATGCAGGCCGTGCTTGAGGCAAATAATGTTCAGGTCTTGCCCTGGCAGCTTTCTGTTTGGGCTATCCCTTCCGCCGTCATGGCTCTGGCTGTTTCATGGCTATGTTTCCGAAAGATTGATCGTAGTCTGAGGCGCTGACAGCATGATAGGGATGGAAATAATCTATGCGGCGCTGGGGCTGTTCTTTTTTTACACGGCATACAGCGCGCTCCGGCGTGGAGCAGGGCAGGGTGCTGCACTGGCTGGTTTTTGGGGACTGTACGGCCTGCACTTTATTGCGGGTTCGGCCTTTAATGATTTTTCCAACGGCCTGATCATTATTGGCATGACTTTTCTGGCGCTGTGCATGCGCAGCCGCTCCTTGATGCCTGCGGGTGTTGAGGCGCTACCATTGAGCGGTTCCGTGCTTGCAGGAGAAGATGGGGCAAAAAATAATAGTATGGTGCGCCTTCTGCTGCCTTTGCTGGTTGTTCCACTTGTGGCGGTGCTCTTTGTTCTTGCCGCTCCATGGATGCACTGGCACGGACGTCCGTTAATTGACCCCAAGCGGGCTAACCAGATCGGTTATGTGCTGGCAACGTTGGCAGGCCTCGTGGTTGCATGGTGGCGATTGCGCCCTCCTGCCGGACTTCCTTTTGCATCGGGAAGTGCGCTGGTCTGTCGGGTGGGCTGGCCACTGGTTCTGCCACAGATTCTAGCGACGCTTGGAGGCGTTTATATGGCTGCTGGCGTTAATCAACAGCTTGGGGCTTTACTAACAATCATTCTGCCAGCCGGCAACGAGCTGGCGGCGGTGCTGGGATATACAACAGGCATGATGCTGGTGTCAGCGCTGGTTGGAAACGCTTTCGCAGCGTTCCCTATTCTTTTTGGTGCGCTGGGCCTACCGGTTCTTGTCCAGAGTTTTGGTCTGTCTCCGGCGCCTGTTGCTGCCATTGGCATGTTATGCGGTTTTAGTGGTACGCTTCTGACCCCCATGGCGGTCAATTTCAATATCGTTCCAGTTTCTCTGCTTGGGCTTCAGGATCGTTTTGCCGTGATCCGCGCTCAAATTCCGGCAGCACTTTTCGTGTTCTCAGGGAATACTTTGCTGCTTTATGTGCTCACATTCTTTGAAGGACATTCATCGCTATGACGTTCGACCAAACGACAGCTGACCGTTTTGCACGGATCGCACTGGGCCATGTTAGCCGTCAATTTCCTTATTTTCCTGGCCATTGCATACTGAATGAGGAAGATCGGCCATTACCGCAGGAGAGCCATCCTATATTTTATGGCAGTTTTGACTGGCATTCCTGTGTTCATGGTTATTGGATGCTTGCAACCCTTATAAAAAGTTTTCCAGATCTTGAGACGAAAGACGATATTATCGCTTTGTTTCGAAAACATGTTACCATCAAAAATGTTGAGATTGAACAGTCTTATTTTGAAAATCCTTTGCGCCGTAGCTTCGAACGTCCCTACGGGTGGGGCTGGCTGCTTAAGCTCGTCACGGAACTCCATGCGCATCCTTATCTTTCCGAATTCGCGGATGTTCTAGCCCCATTAGCAGAAAAAATAGCAGCTCTTTATCGGGATTTTCTGCCATTGGCGGCCTATCCCATCCGCGTGGGTACGCATTTTAATAGTGCTTTCAGTCTGCGGCTTACACTTGATTATGCTGAGACTTTTCAAGATGAAGAGCTGGCGCGACTGGCACGTGATCGTGCCAATGACTGGTTTGGGAACGATGAAGCATGTCAGGCATGGGAACCATGCGGAGATGAATTCCTGTCGTCCGCGTTGATGGAAGCCGCTTTAATGGCACGAGTGCTGGATAGCACTGCATTTCAGGACTGGTTTGGTCGTTTTCTTCCGCGAATTATGGAGGGAAAGCCCGCAACACTTTTCACACCCGCGATGGTCAGCACGCGTACTGACGGCAAGATCGCGCATCTTGATGGACTTAATCTGAGCCGTGTCTGGTGTTGGCGTGAGATTCTGGCTGTTCTTCGTCCTGATGAGGCTTTCAAGGCACTGATTGAACGGGCCTGTAAGGCACATCTTGATGCGAGTTTGCCGCATATCGTTGGTGATTACATGGGTGAGCACTGGCTCGCTACATTTGCTGTACTGGCTCTTCGTGGCGCTTGAATGGGAACGAACAGAGAGCGATGAGAGAAAACGTCCTTTGGTGAATAATCGAGCAATTGAAAAATTTCAATTGCTCCAACATCCAATGGACTAAGGCGCGCCGTCAGTTGAAATCTCAAAATAATATATTCAGGGTGTTTTCGGTAATATTTATAATAAAAAAATTATTTTCTTAAAATATAGAAATTAATTCTCATAAGAATCAATAATCCATCCATTCTTAACACGTCTGAAAATTGGTGATGAAAAGCAACTCAGGATTGGAAACGGAAAACGATTTTTCCAGCGGTTGCTTTGCGTCATAACACATAGAGCCGCATGCGGCGTGACGCCAGCCGCTGTGAGAACATCCGTCCCAGCGGAGAGAGAAGTTCCTGTGCTGATAACATCATCAACGATGATGATCCGTTTTGCAGCCTGAACCAGAGGAAGAAGATTGGGGTCCAGATACAGTCTTTTTGCTGTGCCTGGGCTGGTTATGGAAGAAATGGGAGCAGAAAGTTTCTCTTCGTACCAGAATTTGCGGGAGGTGCTGAGTGGCACATAGCGTTCCAGTCCGCTGTGTCTCGCAACATAGGCAGCCAGCCCCAAACCAAGAGTAGGCATGCCGACAACCAGATCAGGCTTGATTTCTGCCGCCAGACGCCCCAGACCAGCACATATCGCATCTGCCACCTGAAAGGATGTCTGGTTGACTAGAAGCGATGCAACTGCCAGTTCACCGGAAGGAAGAGGGCGAAGTGGCAGGTCCAGCCTATGCTGCCCCAGAGAAACTCTGTAACGGTCCGTATAGGGAGTCTTAAGATCAATGTCAGGCGCAAAAGTCTGCCAGAAGGACAGGGTGCTCATGCGGCGTCTTCAACAAACGCAGCTAATAATCTGACTGCGCGTTCAAGAGCATTTTCGTCAATATCAAAAAGACTGGAGTGGTGCGGAGCTGCAATATCGGCTCCGATAAGGCAGTAGCCAGCGTGGCCGCCGCATTGCTGCACACGCTGCATCATAAAGGTTGCATCATCTCCACCACCAATCGGCCAGTTAGAGACAATAGTGCCTGTCTTCGTAGTAAGAACCGCTTTTTCCAGCCGTGTCATAATCGCGGGATCTGATTGTGCACTGATGGCGTTGCCGTAGAGATCAATCTCCACATTAACATCCTGTGTCAGAGCGGCGCCTTCAAGTGTGCGTCTTGCTCCTTCTGTCAGGCGCTTGAGCCCTTCACGGCTGGCTGCACGTACTTCAAGCTCCAGATAAGCCCGGTCTGCAATAACATTGCGGGTTCGACCCGCCTGTAGCAGTCCTACATTAATCCGTGTATCGGATTGACCGTCACGAGGCAAAGCATACAGCCCAGCAACTGCTAGAGCTGCTGCGAGAAGGGCGTTTCGTCCCTCTTCAGGGCACATGGCAGCATGCGCTGCCCGACCAGTGAAAGTGACATTCCACTTTTCGGCCCAAAGAAATCCATCGGCCGTTAATGCAATCTGCCCGCTGGGGAGTTGGCACCCCAGATGGCTGGCCAGAAAAATATCGACATCATCTAGCAAGCCACTCGCGACAATCGGCTGTGCGCCGCGTCCCCCTTCCTCGGCTGGTTGGAAGATAAGGCGTACTGTGCCGTTCCATCTGGCATCGGGTTGCGCTAGTTTTTCTGCAACAGCAAGCCCGATAGCTGTGTGCCCATCATGGCCGCAGGCATGCATACGCCCCAGATGAATGGAAGAAAAACCCTGGGTGTTTGGAGGATGCTGCTCAGATTGTGATTCATGAACTGGCAGCGCATCCATATCAAAGCGTAAAGCCAGAACAGGGCCCGGCCCCCTCTGGAGTTCACCACAGATAGCGGTTTGTCCGCCCGGCATTCTGTTCAGCCATCTTTCATCCGCTCCGGCCTGTAGCGCAGCCTCTTTTGCTGCAGTGAACGCCTGATCTGAGGGCAAACCACGCACACCATCCATGTGCATGATTTGTGGTCCGGCTTTTACGGTGTAACCCAGTTCAGACAGGCGTTTTGCGACAATTGCCGCCGTTCGGTATTCAAGAAATGCTGTTTCTGGAAAGCGATGGAATTCACGGCGCATTGCAGTAACGTCACGAGGAAAATCCATCAGGCGTCGCCCAGAACCATCGTGGAAAAAACGTCTCCTGTCATGCCATCAGCAATGCCCAGATCTGTAACATGCGGGCCCGGATTGCAGGCCAGAGAAGCTCCCGTGACAAGCTTTATCATGCTGGTTGGCCCATTCCATGTGGTAGCGGTCGCTGCGGCATCCCGCACGTCAGCAAAATGTTTACTGACTATTTCGAGATTTTCAGGGGACAGAAGTCCACATACGGGGAGCGCGACGTGCACGAGGTGCTTGTCGGCTTTTGCCACGGCCATACCCCCGCCGCTGGCAATAAGAGTGTTGGCGACACGCGCCATCTCTTCCGGGTCCCGCCCGAATACGGCCAGGTTATGACTGTCATGGAGAATGGTTGTGCCAATCGTGGCTGACCAGTCTCCCCATCCTTCGAGAACACCAAGCCCCGGAGGCGAATTATCACCATAGCGATTGAAAACAGCCATGAGGGCGGTATCAGGGGGGAGAATGAGATACCCGTCTTTTAAATCTATCTCCCGTTCGCCCCAGTGAGTTGTACGGGGTGTGCTCACGGTTCTGATTTTAACCTTCGATTTCTCTGTATGAGGAATTTTAAAGTCAGAACTCGTGACAGGTGTGCGCTTGACGGTATTCACTGGCATACCGGGCAATTCCGGTGGCAGCGTGGTGATCAGCGTTCCACGCGACGCGACATGAACACCAGAAGCAAAGACCTCCAGCGGTGTAAAATCAGTCAGATTATCAAAGACGACCAGATCAGCACGACGACCGGCAGCAACAAGGCCGAGGTCACGGCGTTCCAGACGCTGAGCTGTATTCAACGTCGCGCATCTCAGGACGTCCAGCGGGTTCATACCCAAAGCGACCAGGCATCTGAGATGATGCACCATTCCACCACGTCGCAGCAGATCATCGGGAAAGACATCATCTGTACAGAGTGTCACAGTCTGAGGAACAATACCGAGCTCTTTAAACGCGGCTACAGCTTCAGGGAGAATGTTCTCGTGTGAGACTCTGAGCTCCAATGTCATACCAGACCGGAGTTTTTCCAGAATATCGGTTTTGCTGGTCAGTTCGTGGTCAGATTCAATGCCAGCCGCCATGAAGGCCTGAAGGTTTTTTCCTGCAAGATTGCGGGCATGGCCACAAACGAGTTTGCCGCTTTTAAGGCCCGCATTGACAATGGTCGTCATGCGCGGAGCGTTATTTACGACGCCCCGCATGTCCATAACTTCTGCAACGCCAATAATTTCTGGCCAGGACAACATCTCAGCCATTGCGGTTGCGTCAAAATCCGCACCGGATCGTTCGAGACCAGGCGCGGACGGTACGCAGGAAGGTGCTTCCACCAGAATACGCAACGGGAGACCTTTTGAGGCCTCAATTGCCCATCTGACTCCCGGCAAACCGCTAACATTCCCAATTTCGTGCGGATCCCAGCATATGGTCGTCGTGCCTTGTGGCACCACGGTCTGCGCATAGATACGCGGCGTCACCATGGAGCTTTCAATGTGTACGTGAGAGTCAATAAGCCCCGGAGCAAGAATGGCGCCTTTCAGGTCAAACTGCTTTGTTGCATCCTGACGCTCACCTGTCGGGTGCATACTGGCTATAAGAGGACCAACCAGTCCGACATCTGCGTAGCGAAGCTCTCCGGTTGCAACATCTGCCACACGCCCATTGCAGAGGAGAATGTCAAACGGTGCGCGCCCGCAGGCAGCATCCACTGCGCGCCGGCGGAGTTCTGGTTCTGCGAGTGAGCAGGTGACATCAACCATGCGTGTTCATCCGGTTGGCTGCTTTAACAAAGGTTTTGAGAAAGCGGGCCTTGTCAACTGCGGTGACGATTGTAACTGGACGTTCCCCGATATGGGGGCGCGTGCTTTCCGGCCAGACATGAGCGTAGCCGTAGTTTGGTCCATGGGTCAGATCAACATCCATGTAAGCCACAACCTTGTCGGTCACCAGAGCTGGATCAACAGAAATAGCTGCAGCCAGTTCATCCCACATGGGTTGTGGATGGAAATACTGACGCAGATAGTCGGCAACAGGACCAGCTGTGCGTGTTGCCTGATCACGGATTTCCGCTGTCATGCGAATGGCGTTAGCAACGCCCCCCACGGAAACAACCTCAGGGAAGGGCGCTTCCAGAGTAATGCTGGCGGCCTCCGGGTCAAACATGAAGTTGAAGTCTGTGTAGTAGTCTGCACTTTGCGTAACCTGTGAAAGGTTACCGTCTACAATGGCCCCCATAAAAACAAGGCGGCGACACAAAGAAGCAAATTCCGGATCCAGCTTGATAGCAAGAGCAATATTTGTCAGTGGACCGGCTGCCAGAAGCGTGATCTGGTGTGGGTGCGCATGGACCTGCCGTATCAGAAACAGGGCGGCTGTTTCGGAAGAAAGCTTTCGGTCTGGCATGCCTTCTTTCAGAGGTTTGACCGGCGGCTGAAAATCCGGGGCATCACCGCGCCATGCCCCTTTCCATGGCATTTTGCCGTTGGATTTTTCCCATGCCAGAAGCCGGGCGCGGGAGTTGACCAGAGGCTGAGTGGCACCGGGAACGACTGGGAGTGTCTCTGGACTTCCGGCAATTTCCAGAAAACGGGACAGATGTGCTGCGGCCTCATTTTCCCACCCATCTCCGACCACAACAGTAAAGCCCAGCACGGTTGCCTTATCTGGTTGCCCAAGAAGCGGAATAACGGACTGGATGTTGGTCCCACCGGGACCGGCAAAATCATTATCAATAATAATGTAATTAGGGTCCCCGGGTGTCTGCGCGTGGCCGTGAAGGGGAAACAGAACGAACAGACCAGCCAAAAAAGTTGAAAACCGTAATTTTGAAAACATGGCTGAATTCCCTTCAGGCGTGGTGGCCGTGCATGTGGGCAGAAACAATAAAGAACATGATGAAAATGACGCAAAGGCCCCACACAACGGGAGAGATAGTGCGGACGCGGCCCGTGGCAAGAGCCATTGTTGTATAGGACAAAGTACCAATTGCCATGCCGTTGATGAGGTTGCCTGTCAGAAGAGCCGTTAGAAAGGTGAGGGCGGCTGGAGCACTTTCCTTCATATCTGACAGATCAAGATGGCGCACGCCCTGAAACATCATCATACCAACCATCAACAGAGACGGAGCCGTTGCCTGTGGTGGGATAATCATGAAAAGGGGCCATAAAAACAGGGCTGCAAAAAAGCCCCCCGCAATTACCAGAGCCGTCAAACCGGTACGCCCGCCTGCATGTACACCTGTGATAGATTCAGAATAAACGGTGACAATGGATGTGCCGAGAAGAGGGGCCAGAATACTGCCGGCAGCATCCGTTACAAATGCCTCGCGTGCACGAGGGATCTGTCCGTTTTTTGAAACCATGCCCGTTGCAGTGACGACGCCGAGAAGATTAGCGAGTGTCCCAAACAGTTCTGTACACAGGAAAAAGAACAGCATGGGCAGCACATAGAGGAAGTTATGGATAAGATAGAGCGGTTCCAGGTGGAAGGCCGTGGCATAGGGCCACTGCGGCAGGGCAACAATATGCGCAGGCCAGTGTGTGAGAGTGCCGCCTTTTCCATCAGGCAAAAAAAGTCCGGCAACGGTGAGTGCTATAATTGAAAGGATTAACGCGCCGGGAATACGCCTGACCACCAGAATAGGTGTAAGAATAAAACCCGCCAGCGTCATGAGGACTTTCGGACTGCTGATCGACCCCATGGTGACAAATGTGGACGGACTGGCAACCACAAAGCCGGAATTACGCATGCCGATAAACATGATGACCAACCCCACGGCGACCTGAATGCCAATACGTAAGGTGTCTGGAATATCATGAGCAATGCGCTCGCGGATGCGCGTCAGACTCATGATCATGAAGATCACACCCGTCAGGCAGACGAGTGCCAGCGCCGCCTGCCACGGCACACCCATTTGCTTGACCAGAATGATGGCAAAGACGACGTTTGACCCCATTGCAGGCGCAACGCCAAGCGGGAGGTTGGCCAGCAGGCCCATCAGGGTGGTACTGAAAATGGCAATGAGGCATGTCGCGCTTAGAACGCTTGCGCGGTCCATGCCAGCTTCTGCCATAATCATCGGGTTAACGGCGACGCAATAAACCATGGCTGCAAATGTGGTCAGACCAGCCACAATTTCACGACCAACGGTTGTTCCGCTGGTCGTGAGTCCAAAAAAACGATCTAATCTGGGATATCGCATAAGAGTCAGAGGTCTATCTTGGCGGTGGCAAGAGCAGCAAAGCTGCCAGCAACATAATAGGTGGGCGACCCTTGCGAGGCGATAGTGCTGCCGTAAATGCCGCGGGTAGCTCTGGAGGACGCAGCAATACCTGCAACCCCGGAGAGATATTTGTTATCCCCCACATTCATGAAGTTCAGGCGGATTTCCGGCCGTGTGTTCAGGATTTTCGGGGCGCGGTAGCCAATATTCATATCAGCACTCACATAGCCGGGCATCGCCTGATCATTCATGAAGGTTGAAAACTGGCGACCAACATATTTGACAGAAAATCCGGCAAAATACGTGCCATCATCATAATCCAGCCCGACAGAAGCCTGTGCCTGCGGACTGCGCACAGCCATTTTCCCAGCAGTGGGCAGATAGTCGGAGCCCACCCGGTAATTATTATCGATTGTGGCATGCAGATATTCGGCAGAGATATAGGGGTGGAGATGGTGCCAGGGGCGCAGGCCGATTTCAATATCCACGCCGCGGGATGTCTGCCCGCCTGCGTTAATGTTCTGCGTGATCTGGGCATTGTTCACAGTAACCTGTGTGGCCACCTGACGGTTTGTGAAATTATAGTTGAAGAACGTGATAGATCCATTCACAAGGCCACCCTGATAGCGATAGCCGATTTCTTCCGAAATCGAGTACTCCGTTTTCTGGCCTGGGTTAGCCTGTGTGGCGATTTTCCCCGTGGTTGCGCTGTATGTATTATAAAGCGCATTAAGTGTGGGGGTGCGGAAGTTGGTGGCGACATCGGCAAAAATCTGACTGTGATCGTCTATACGGTAGCGTGCGCCGAGGTTAGGCGTTGCAACTGCGACATTCATGCCGGTGCGATATTGTGCTCCCGGCAAATAGTTGTAGCCAATACGGCTGACCATGGATTCCTTGATACCGGCCTCAACGCGGAGGCGATTATTGAGGGCGTTAAAGGTATCTCCAAAAAACAATGTATTGACGCGGGTAATGGTCAGATTGTCATAACTCGCCAGACGGGTGCCGTCAGAAAGCTTCACGTTCCCCAGATAACCCCAGACATTCGCCGGGCCACCATTCGCACCAACTTCACTGTAAGGATTGACCATTCGCTCACGTGACCAGTCAAACCAGTATCCAAACACAAGAGTATGCCTGCCCAGATTATAATGCACTTTGGATACCAGGCCGGGGCGATAGACATATGGTGTGCCGAACGGTGTATACATCATGACCTTATCGGTCGTGGTCCCGTTTCCGTTCAGATCCATGCTGTATTTCTGGGTACCGGAATAAATCGCATTTTCCGACATGAGAGAGGCGGAGGCAATTGTTCCGGAATTCCAATAGAAATACGGTGTGAAGTCAAAGCCCAGCTTATCATTAATGACAATATTCTGAGGTGCGCTCAGGATCAGAACCCGATAAGGGCTCTGATGCAGCTTCCAGTATTTTGTATCGGTGGGAGAAAATTTTTCGGTGTAGTTGGCGTGCCTTCCGTATTCCTGCCATGCTGACAGGCTCGGGTTGAGATAGGCCACTTTCATGGAATCATCGAACGTGACAGCCACAGTGCTGCGACTGCCATTGTCCCAGTCTTTAACCAGCTTGGCGTCCACATGCTGCTTATGGTCATCACCAGCGCCGCGAAAATGCGGTTCTTCCAGGTGAGACCATGCGACAAACGCCCGCATTCCGGTATTTCCGATATCGCCGCTTTGCAGCCGGACATATTCCCGATGGGTATTGTAAGAACCAAAGGAACCGGCAATCGTGGCGCCCATTTTGTGGGATGGTTCAATCAGCTTCATTGTCACAATGCCGCCAGATGCTCCGATAACCGGAGAGTCCAGATTGGCGGACCCCTGCTGCATGGTGACTTCGTTCAGGTTCTCTGAATCAACCCATTCGGTGGGAAACGCCATATAGGAACCGATATCATTCAGCGGAGCCCCTTCCACGGTAAAGCCTATCTGATCACTGTTCATACCGCGGATTGTCATATTACCACTGACCATCCCAAACGGGTCGGCGCTGGCGACATTGGCGCCAGGGAGATTGCCTAAAAGCTTGAATACGTTTGGCGTTGGAGCCTGCTTGGCAATGTACGCTTGTGTAATCTCACTGCGCGATTTCGTGCCATTTTGAGGCACCATGCGGCCGCCTGCCACTGTTCTTGCAGATACAAGAATATCTTCGGCCTTAGAGATTTGCGGTTTTGCGCTCTTGCTAGCGGAGTGAGAATGGCGTTTCTCTCTGCTGTGGTTTGTGGGTGTATCCGGCGCAGCATACGCTGCCACCCAGAAGAGGTTGCCAACAAGGGCTGTACTCAGAAAGGTTAAAGCGCGCATGAAAGAAACTCTCGAACGATACGGAAGAACCCGGAAAGCCGGGCAACCTTGCAGATTGAGACAAAAAAGCGAGAGAAGGATCAACAAAGACGTATTGTGTTGTTATAAGACGTCTTAGCTAAATCGTTTTCCGATCCTTTTCAATACAAAATCGAAATATTTATGGGATTTTTTATGCCGGACGCTCTCTTCTCCGCCTATCTGGAACCGAATGACCCAACCCCGCTCTATCTGCAGGTTGGCCACCATATTTCTGGCTTGATCGGTAAAGATGAGCGGTTCATGGACAGACTGCCGTCCGAGGCCGAGCTATGTCGGCTTTATGGCGTCAGTCGTATTACAGTGCGTCAGGCGCTGTCATATCTGGCAAAAAGAGACGTGATTGTAAGGCAGCACGGGCGAGGAACATTTGTCGGGGCGGTGCATCGGCCGGGGCGCCAGAAGACCATTCATTCCTTTTTTGAAATTCTGGCAGATAAAGGGCTGCGCCCCCGGATGACGCTTCTGGATTATCGGCTGCAGCCCGCACCAGAGGACGTGGCAAGAGGGTTCGGTGAACAAGGAGACGTACTGTTTATTCGGCGCGGATATCGTTCTGCAGAAGGCCCCCTCGGCGTAACGGAGGTTTTTTATCCGGGCCATCTTGCCAAAATGGTGACACCCGAACTTGCGGGCAGCAAAACGTCATCTACTATTTTAAAGGATATCTTCAAATTTCAGATAAGCCATGCCGATATATCTATCGGTCTGACACAGGCTGCTGATGATGTGAGTGAGTGGCTGAATATTGCAAGAGGATCTGTACTGCTGAAGATCAAACGTGTTACGGCCTGCAAAGGGCAGGGTATATGTGAGTATAGCCGACTACTTGTAACAGAAGGAGCGGCCGATTTTCAGATTAAAGCTGACGGTGAAATGCTCAGTGAAGGCATGTTACATGATTAAGAGATCAAACACTTTTTTCCGTCTCATGCCCGAAGGATCGAAAGCAGTTTCATGAGAATGTTCTGTTCTCTATCGTAATTATCATCTGTTTGATGAAAACTTATATAAGAGAAGTTTTTTGATGTTTGCTTTTAGATCCTGACTCTGTTGGCTCACGCAAGACAGTATCGTTCACTGGTGCGATCTGGTGTTGATTTTTAACAGCCCGTATCTGATGTGTGAGATGGAGATATGGCTTTAAAAGAGAATTTTCTGGGAGGTGTGAAATTAATTTTAGAAAATCACATGCATAACTTTATGTTTTTCCCTCTACTTTTTTACGGATACTCCAAAGCATACGACGACGCAGCAGCCCGCTGACAGGGCGGATAAGAAACCAGTATGGCGTGAAGTGCTGTCTGGCCGCTTTGCTAAGGCACAGGACGCGTGTTTCGGTTATAAGGCGACATTGAATTTTACTAACGGGTATAACAGCAAAACCAAGAACGAGTTTGCAGATATTTCCCTGTTTTATGGCCATAAAAGCATCTGGGGAGGGAACAGAACAAAGTCCATAATTGGCATGCCAGAATGCACCAGCCAGACCATAGACTAGGGCCTGTTAGACCTTGAATGCCAGAACGGACTGCATAGCTGTTTATGATGAGTATGATGCAGTCTGTCTTTTC
>NZ_JAERKU010000013.1:102500-105253 GCF_018256955.1 Acetobacter persici | reverse complement strand
TTGGTTGCGGGGGCAGGATTTGAACCTGCGGCCTTCAGGTTATGAGCCTGACGAGCTACCGGGCTGCTCCACCCCGCGGTGGTGTTTTGTAGGTGGACTGGAAGACCTGGCGGCGACCGACTTTCCCACGACTTAAGCCGCAGTATCATAGGCGCTGGGGGGTTTCACGGCCGAGTTCGGGATGGGATCGGGTGGATCACTCCCCGCCATGGCCACCAGGTCATCCAGTCCACCCTGAGTGGGGTGGTGTGGATGCGGTTGGTGTTTATTTAAAGAGAGGTTTGATGTGTGACGCGTGCATGGATGATTTCTGTGCACGGGCTGTCCTTTTAAGGGGACAGTATGAGAGTGAGCCTATAGAGCGATTAGGACCAGTTAGCTGCACGCATTACTGCGCTTCCACACCTGGCCTATCAACGTGATGGTCTATCACGGCTCTCAGGGAGATCTAGTTTTGAGGTGGGTTTCCCGCTTAGATGCTTTCAGCGGTTATCCCGTCCACACTTAGCTACCCGGCGGTGCCGCTGGCGCGACAACCGGTGCACCAGAGGTATGTTCATCCCGGTCCTCTCGTACTAGGGACAAATCCTCTCAAATCTCCAACATCCACGGCAGATAGGGACCGAACTGTCTCACGACGTTCTAAACCCAGCTCACGTACCACTTTAATCGGCGAACAGCCGAACCCTTGGGACCTGCTCCAGCCCCAGGATGTGATGAGCCGACATCGAGGTGCCAAACCTCCCCGTCGATGTGGACTCTTGGGGGAGATCAGCCTGTTATCCCTAGAGTACCTTTTATCCGTTGAGCGATGGCCCTTCCACGCGGGACCACCGGATCACTATGGCCGACTTTCGTCTCTGCTCGAGCTGTCACTCTCGCAGTCAGGCGGGCTTATGCCATTGCACTCAACAGCCGGTTTCCGACCGGCCTGAGCCCACCATCGCGCGCCTCCGTTACACTTTGGGAGGCGACCGCCCCAGTCAAACTGCCCACCATACAGGGTCCCGGATCAGGCTAACTGACCACGGTTAGACATCAGAAAAATTCAGGGTGGTATTTCAAGGATGGCTCCACAAGGACTGGCGCCCCTGCTTCAAAGCCTCCCACCTATCCTACACAGAATGTCTCTGATGCCACTGTAAAGCTGCAGTAAAGGTTCATAGGGTCTTTCCGTCTGACCGCGGATACCCCGCATCTTCACGGGGAATTCAATTTCGCTGAGCCGATGCTGGAGACAGCGGGGAAGTCGTTACGCCATTCGTGCAGGTCGGAACTTACCCGACAAGGAATTTCGCTACCTTAGGACCGTTATAGTTACGGCCGCCGTTTACCGGGGCTTCAATTCAGTGCTCTCACACCTCCTCTTAACCTTCCGGCACCGGGCAGGCGTCAGGCCCTATACGTCGTCTTACGACTTCGCAGAGCCCTGTGTTTTTACTAAACAGTCGCTACCCCCTGGTCTGTGCCACCCGCCAATGGTTGCCCACTAACGGGTCTCGTTTATCCCGAAGTTACACGAGTAATTTGCCTAGTTCCTTCAGCATCGTTCTCTCAAGCGCCTTGGTATTCTCTACCAGTCCACCTGTGTCGGTTTCGGGTACGGTCTATATGCCAGAGCTATTTCCTGGAATGCGCCAAAAGCCAGTCCAATCCGATAAGGACTGACAACATATTGCATTCGTCACTTCTGGCAGGTTCAGGACTATTCACCTGATTCCCATCGACTACGGCTCTCGCCCTCGCCTTAGGGGCCGACTAACCCTGCGTGGATTAACCTTGCGCAGGAACCCTTGGACTTTCGGCGACAGTGTTTCTCGCACTGTTTGTCGCTACTCATGTCAGCATTCGCACTTCCGATATCTCCAGAGAGGGTCACCCCGTCTCCTTCACAGACCTACGGAACGCTCCGCTACCGCGCATACATAGTATGCACCCACAGCTTCGGCACGTGGCTTGAGCCCCGTTACATTTTCGGCGCAGGGTTTCTATTAGACCAGTGAGCTATTACGCTTTCTTTAAAGGATGGCTGCTTCTAAGCCAACCTCCTGGTTGTTTTGGAATCCCCACATCCTTTCCCACTTAGCCACGATTTAGGGGCCTTAGCTGGTGGTCTGGGCTGTTTCCCTCTCGACAATGGACCTTAGCACCCACTGTCTGTCTGCCAGGCTAATACTTCCGGGTATTCGGAGTTTGGTTAGGTTTGGTAAGGCTTTGGGCCCCCCTAGCCCATCCAGTGCTCTACCCCCCGGGGTAAATACCTGACGGTCTACCTCAATAGATTTCGCGGAGAACCAGCTATTTCCGAGTTTGATTGGCCTTTCACCCCTAGCCACAGCTCATCTCCGACTTTTTCAACAGGCGTGAGTTCGGCCCTCCAGTGCGTGTTACCGCACCTTCAGCCTGGCCATGGCTAGATCACTCGGTTTCGGGTCTTCTGCCAGCAACTAGACGCCCTATTCAGACTCGCTTTCGCTACGCCTACACCTACCGGCTTAAGCTTGCTGCAAACAGAAACTCGCTGACCCATTATACAAAAGGTACGCCGTCACCCCATAAGAGGCTCCGACTGCTTGTAGGCATTCGGTTTCAGGTCTATTTCACTCCCCTCGTCGGGGTGCTTTTCACCTTTCCCTCACGGTACTTGTTCACTATCGGTCACCAGGGAGTATTTAGGCTTGGAGGGTGGTCCCCCCATGTTCAGACAGGGTTTCACGTGCCCCGCCCTACTCAAGGATCTTTAAAAGCACTAC
>NZ_JAERKU010000013.1:0-97500 GCF_018256955.1 Acetobacter persici | reverse complement strand
TTTATCCGGCCCGATGACTTCCGGCGCGCTGCCTTGTTCTGCCGCCAGAGCGCGGCACAGGGGTGCGACTCCTCCAGCGTGATCCAGATGACCATGCGTAAGGAGAATCGCATCGACCGTCAGGCCACGCTGGCGGATGACCTCCATCAGAAAATCCGCATCCCCTCCGGGGTCCACCACCAGAGCGTGCCGGGTGTGTTCATCCCACAGGAGAGAACAGTTCTGGCGAAACGGGGTGACAGGCAGAACCTGCAATTGCATGTCGGGATATACTAAATGCAAGACGTCAGAGTCCTTCCTGTAACACTGCAAGACAACGGAGACGGGCATCGGGTGAAGGACTGCCCCCTCCCTTTTACCTTAAAGGGTTTTCCATAAAAAAACTGCCACATGCAGAGCACGGGCAGTTTTTTCAGATCTGATTCCTGAACTCAGAAGATCAGGACGGCAGAACCCAGCCCGTTGCCGGGATATCGAAATGCTTGCGCAGATCATGTGCCGGAATGTTGGTCAAATCCTTATCAAAGGTCTTGATCAGCTTGGCGGCGGCAGGCTTGCTCAGATGTTCGCAGATTTCATGCAGCACGGGAGCTGGAGCGGCCAGTACGAAACCGTCAATCGTCTTGCCGCTGTTGACCAGCGCATTCAGACGGTCAGCCACAACGCGGGCAAAGCCATCTTTGGCAGCATCTTTCGGCGTGGCGCCTGAGGGCAGTTTGCCCGGAGTCGCTTCGTGCGTTTCGCTGTCAAAATCCTGCACGTCGTGCATTTTGCCCTGACCATCATGCAGGAAGCGGACTTTCCCGCCATCAGCCACAACGTAAATGACGCGGCCGTCTTGTGATTCAATCATAAAATACTCCTCAGTCTCTCAATAGCACTCATGTTGTGACATGGGCGTCCCTTCTCTGGGTATCAAGCCCCCCTCAGCGCGGAAACCTTCCACAAAGACAGGCCTGACCCCACGTTCCTTCCGTGGGCACTACAGGCAAGGACTGGTATAGGCTGGAGGTTATGACTGTCTCCTCCCCCGGCCCGCTTTCAGGCCCTCAGCCACTGACCCCGCTGGACCATGCTCTTTTATGGGTGCGGGAAGGCCATGCCGTGGCTCTTGCGACGGTGGTGGGAACATGGGGCAGTTCCCCGCGCCCGGCTGGGAGCCTGATGGCCATCAGCAGCACGGGGCGGGTGGAAGGCTCCGTCAGCGGTGGCTGTGTGGAAACAGATGTGATTACGGCAGCGCAGGCTATTATGGACGGAGCGGCCCCTGAGGTTCTGTCTTATGGTGTCAGCAGTGACCGCGCGTGGGAGGTCGGGCTGGCCTGCGGTGGCAAGCTGGATGTGCTGGTAGAAGCGGCGCGGTCCCCGGCCTGCCCCTCCGGCACCCTGCCAGAGGATGTTCTGGCTGATGCCTGTGCGTATCAGAACGCCAGACGGCCTGCCGTGCTGGCCCGCACGCTGGACGGTATAAAACATCTTTTAATCTCTGATCCGGATAGCGACTCCGTGCCGTCAGGCCTTCCGCCCGAACTGGCACAGGCTGTGCGAACAGCCGTGGCCTCCGGTCGCTGCGCGAATGAAACCGACGCACAGGGGCATCACTGGTTTTTGCAGCCGCTCACCCCGCCGCCGCGCCTGCTGATTGTGGGGGCTGTGCATATTGCCCAGCACCTCGCTCTTCTGGCCCGCATGACGGGCTTTTCTCCGGTCGTGATAGACCCGCGCTCAGCACTGGCCACACCGGAACGCTTCCCCGGCTTTATTCCCGGCACAACATTACTGACAGACTGGCCGGATGACGCACTGGACCAACTGGGCGTGGATTCCATGACCGCCATTGTCACCCTGACGCATGACGCCAAGCTGGATGATCCTACGCTGGAAGCAGCGCTCAAAAGTCCTGCTTTTTATATTGGCGCGCTCGGCTCCCGTAAAACGCAGGCCAGCCGGATGGAACGCCTGCGGGAAATTGGCTTTTCCGAGCAGGAGATCAGCCGCATCCATGGCCCCGTCGGGCTGGCGATCGGGGCGATTGGTGCGGAAGAAATCGCCGTGTCCATTCTTGCGCAGATTGTGGCCGTGCGGCGCAAGGCGGCGCTGGCGGAGCATCCGGGGTGGTAGAACCCTGCGCCGGGGCGCCGATTGCCATTATTCTGGCGGCAGGACGCTCCTCCCGCACGGCACCGGCTCATAAACTACTGGCCACCGATGCTCAGGGCGTGCCCATGCTGGTGCGCACAACGGCCACCGTTCTGGCCAGCACCGTCAGTAAGGTGGTGGTGATCCTGCCCCCTGACCGGCCTGACCTGTCTTCTCTTATCCGCACGGCTTTCCCGACCACGCCGCGGCTGGAGTTCCGGATTGCGCAGGATGCGGCGGACGGACTTTCCGCCTCACTGCGAGTCGGCATTGCGGCCGCACAGGCAGCGCAGGCCTCCGCCCTGCTTGTCTGTCTGGGCGACATGCCGCTGGTTTCCGTCACGTTGCTGAACGCCTTGTTGCGCGACCACGCCCTGTTTAACGCCCCCGCGACGGCGCCAGACCGGGGAGATGGCAAGCCCGGCAACCCGGTTGTATGGAATGAATCACGCTTTTCTGCCCTTGCCGCCGTGCAGGGAGATCAGGGCGGACGGGCAATTCTGCGCGCACTGGGGCCCGCCGTGCATCGGATTCTGGCCTCTGCGAACGAACTGGTGGATTTTGACACGCCGGAACGGCTGGCCGCCTATGCACGTTCTGCACCCACCCAGGTTGACCACATGGGCGCACGCCCTGAAAACTGAAGGCCTGCCGGCACGGAGCCGGCCAGCCTCTATGCTGAAAACCTGAGAGAGTCTTATGAGCAAAATTCTGCGCACCAACCCCAACCCGATTCTGTCTGCTGCGGTTGAGTATCACGGCTTTATTTTCACACAGGGCGTTGTGGCCCGTAATCTGGACGCTGATGCGGAAGGCCAGACCCGTGACATTCTGGAACAGCTCGACACCCTGCTGGAGCAGCACGGCACGGACAATACCCGCCTGCTTCAGGCCCAGATCTGGCTGAAGGACATCAAGGACCGTGACGCCCTGAACAAGATCTGGAGCGCATGGCTGCCGGAAAACGCTGCCCCGGCCCGCGCCTGCGTTCAGGCTGTCATGGCCGACCCGCGCATTCTGGTCGAAATCATGGTTGTGACGACGAAATAATCCGTCCTTTTCCGGCTCCGTGTGTGTCGGCTTTGCGTGACATCTATGCCACAGCAAGGTCGAATCCACGGAGCCGGAACAGAAGAGCAACCTTTTACCCCTCTGGCCGGGAGGCCGGTAATTCAGGCAATGTCGTGGCAGGGTATAGGAATATATTCCTATTTTTCTGTTTTTGGGGTGGATGATTCAGCAAACCCACCTCCATGCGAATTTGCCCCGCAATGAGCGCTTGCCTGACTTGCGCAGATGTTTATACCTGTTTCTACATTGACTGAACCGTGATGCAGAGAAGGCACGCTGACATGCGACAGAGACGGCCCGGAAAATTCAAGCTCGCGATGGCCGTTGTTTCTCTTCTGTCGTTATCTGCCTTCACACAGTCTGCCTCTGCCAAGGCCCGCCATACAGTAAGCCACGGGCACCGGAATGGTTCCGTCCATAAAATCACCTTTTCCACCGCGTCCTACCATGCCTCAGGGCGTTATGCCGGTGGCCGCTGGCACCCGGCATCAGGCCGCCGCTTTTCAGTCCGCCGCAGCTATGGCGGTGGTCACGTCATTCAGTGTGTTGCCTATGCTAAAACCGCTTCTGATGTGATGCTGCACGGCAATGCACGGGACTGGTGGCACAACGCCGCTGGCGTGTATGACCGCGGAAACGCACCGGAAGCTGGCAGCGTTCTGAACTTCCGCAGCATCCGCCGCATGCCGCTGGGCCATGTGGCTGTAGTGCGCAGTGTGGTGAACAGCCGCACGATTATTATTGATCAGTCTCACTGGGCGCAGGCTGGCATCAGCCACAATGTTCCGGTGATTGACGTCTCCCCCAACAATGACTGGTCCGCTGTGCGCGTTGCCCTGAACAACCGCTCTGGCACTTACGGCTCCATTTACCCGACCTACGGCTTTATCTACCCGCGCAGCGCTGGCAGCCATGGCAGCAGCAGCCGCAACGAAGTCATGACGGCCTGGGCGAAAAAGACCCAGATGCAGGGCGGGGAAACCCAGCTGGCACAGGCCCCGGAAAACGCGCACCCCATTACCAGTGGCGCACAGGACAACACCATTACGTTTGATGGTCAGCAGTAAGATCCGTCTTACAAACCCCTTCCTTAAAACCGCCCCGGTTTACCGGCGGCGGTTTTTTTGTGCCTGCGGTTTCTCTTGCACCAGAGCATCTTGTACTGATAGGTAAACTATAAACCAATCGGTACAGAGGCCCACATGATAAAACCTCCCTTGCCCCCTTTTACGGAAGAGACCGCCCCGCAAAAAGTCCGCGCAGCGGAAGATGCGTGGAACAGCCGGGACCCGGCCCATGTTGCGCAGGCCTATACGCCGGACTGTTTCTGGCGCAACCGGACTGAGTTTATTGAAGGGCGAGACGAAATTCTCGCGTTCCTGACCCGCAAATGGCAACAGGAACAGGACTATCGTCTGGTTAAGGAACTCTGGGGCTTCCGGCTAAACCGTATGGCGGTGCGCTTTGCGTATGAATGGCATGACAGCACAGGCCAGTGGTTCCGGTCCTACGGCAATGAATTATGGGAATTTGAAGAAAACGGGCTGATGCGCAGGCGGATTGCGTCCATCAATGATCTGCCGATCCTTCAGGCCGACCGTAAACTGCTCTGGACCGGCCCCCGCCGCCCGGATGACTTCCCTTCCCTCAGCGCGCTGGGCCTTTAGACACCGTGGCCCGCACTGTGGCAGAAAAAGCCGATAGTCTCCCCCTGCTGGCCGAAGTCTTCCGGGAGCATGGCTATGAGGGGGCAAGCCTAAGCCTGATTTCTCAGGCAACAGGCCTCGGGAAAGGCAGCCTGTATCACTTTTTCCCCGGCGGGAAAGAGGAGATGATGGCCTCGGTTCTGGCCAGTATTGACCACTGGTTTGAAGAGAAAATCTTTCACCCGCTGCAAAGCTCCGCCTCTCCGGCAACGGCTATTGAGGCCATGTTTGAAAATGTGCGGATCTATTTTGCCTCCGGCCAGCGGGTGTGTCTGGTCGGTCTGCTGGGGCTGAGTGACAGCCGGGACCGCTTCAGCACCGCCATCCGGACATATTTTGCCCGCTGGGTAGAGACGCTTACAGTGGCATTGCGGCCCGGCTGCCAGACCGATCAGGCCGCTCAGGAACAGGCTGAGCAGATTGTAGCCGGGATTCAGGGGGCCATTGTGCTGGCACGTGCCCTTGGCAGCCCTGATGTTTTTGACCGGGTTGTGGATGAGATGAAAAGCAGACAGCACGCCAAAAGCAGGGAATACTCACTTGCCACCCTCCGCTGAAGGCTTTTCAGCCGACCCCGCTGCCGCACCCGTTAAGGAAACCCATCCCTTTGCTGCTGACTGCTTCTCTGCCGTGCCTGATCGTGATCCTGAACTGGCTCTGGCCGCTGACCCTGCCTCTGGCGTTAAAAATCCCTCTGGCAGCCCTTATGCTGGCAGCCTCCCAGTATCTCTTCTGGTGTAAGCTGTCCTCCGGCTCCGTTTTTGTGCCGGAGTTTCCCCGCCCCCTCATTATCCTGTTTAACTGGGCTTTTGGGGCCATTCTGTTTTTAGCGCTTTTTCAGATCGCGCTGGATGTGGGCGAACTGGCAGAGACCGTTATACGCGGGCATTTTGTGTTCATTCCCGATTCCTACCGTATCACCGCAGCTCTTGCGGCAGGGGTGGTGGCAGCTATTGCGGTCGCAGGGGCCATCCGCGTTCCCCCCGTGCGGGATGTGACGGTGACCATTCCCGGCCTGCCCCCTGCTTTTGAAGGGTATCGCCTGCTTCAACTCAGTGATCTGCATATCAGCCGTTTATTCTCCACGCGATGGACACAGGCTGTTGTCACCCGCGCCAATGCCGCCGGAGCCGATCTGATTGTTGTGACCGGGGATTTTATTGACGGCTCAGTTGCCATGCGCAGGACTGATATTGCGCCGCTGAAAAATCTGCATGCGCCAGATGGTGTCTTTGCGATTCCCGGCAACCACGAATATTTTTTCGATTATAACGACTGGATTAATCACCTCTCCGGTCTCGGCATGACCATGCTGCTCAACGCCCATACCGTGCTCACCCGCAACGGAGCCTCTCTGGTGCTGGCCGGTGTGACGGACCTCTCCGCACCGGCGCATGGACAGACCGGGCCGGATCTGGACGCAGCCCTTGCCGGTCGTCCTGCCCATGCTCCCGTGGTGCTGATGGACCACCAGCCCCGCATGGCACAGAACGCCGCCGGGCAGGGAGTGGCCCTGCAACTCTCCGGCCATACGCATGGGGGCATGTTGCCGGGTCTCGCCCGGCTGGTTGCGCGAGGCAATAACGGCTTTGTTTCCGGCCGTTATGATGTAGGCGGCATGACGCTGTATGTCAGCAACGGCACAGGCCTGTGGCCCGGCTTTGCCCTCCGCATTGCCTGCCCTCCGGAAATCACCCGGTTCTCCCTGCGGGCCGGGCCAGTACGAAACGCGGAATAGAGAGCACAAAATGTCTCTTAAGAAACCCGCGCCGTCACCACGGGTGAGGACATCCTAACTAAGGCTGAGGGGGCTGAGGGCTGAGGGCTGAGGCTTCTTAATCCTTCTCACCCCATCTCCAGCGCCAGCCGCCTGGGGTTCTGGTTTTGCAGATCCAGAGGAAAAGCCCGACGGCCACAATGTTGATGCCATTGACCACCAGCAAGGCGACAAGCGGCCTTTCAGGGCGCAGGGCCACCATGCCCAGAGTCGAGCCAAGTGTTACAAACAGGAATGTGCCGACCGTCACCCAGCCCTGCCAGCTTACGGGCCGCCCCGCGCCGTAGCCATAGCGCCGCGCGGCAAACCATGTGGCAGGTGTGCGGGAAGCCTCGGGGGTGCGCTCTGCCATGACCGTTTTCCTTATCCGGCACATCGTTTTACCGGCTCTGAAAATACCAGATCAGCAGCACAAACGCAGACACAGAGTTGTGACCCGACTCTCAGCTTGGGCTGCTTATACTCTTACGGCTATCTGTGCTCGCATACACAGAGATTGATACTGTTATTGATATTTTCAATAAAAAGACAAAGAGAGGCCGCATGACAACCCTCCCGCTGGTGGATGCCGGACAACGCGATCTGGTTGGTTCTTTCCCCGCGTTTGACCCGGACCAGGATGACCTGAAGGATTTCCGGCGCACGCTGGTGGAAGGCACGACCAGTCTGCTTAATTCGGCTTCAGTCTCTTACGAGGAACAGACCATTATTGGCCCGAAGGACGCGCCGCAGGTGCGTGTGCTGCTGTTCCGCCCCACGGAGACGCAGCCCCAGACCACACCCGCCATTCTCTACATCCACGGCGGCGGGATGATTGCGGGCACGCCGGACATGCAGGCCGGAACCCTCCACCGGCTGGCGCAGGAAACGGGGGCCCTTATTGTATCGGTGGATTATCGTCTGGCCCCGGAAACCCCCTTCCCCGGCGGGCTGGAAGATGCTTATGCGGCCCTTGTCTGGCTGCACACCCATGCCGGGGAACTCGGCGTGGAAGCCAGCCGGATTATTGTCATGGGGGATAGTGGCGGGGGCTGCCTTGCTGCCGCAACAGCCCTTCTGGCACGGGACCGCAAGCAGGTGCCACTCTGCGGGCAGTTCCTGATTTATCCCATGCTGGACCTGCGCACGGGCGGCCCGGACGCGGTCTCTGATGATCCGACAACAGGAGAATTTGTCTGGACCCGGGCGCAGAACCGGCACGCATGGGCAGCCGTGCGCGGCACACTGGGGGAAGATGATCCCCGGTTTGGTTATTTATCCCCTGCTTTTATGAAAGATCTGTCTGGCCTGCCGCCCACCATCATCACCACCGGCTCACTGGATCTGTTCCGGGATGAGGATGTGACGTTTGCGCACCGCCTCTGGCAAGCCGCCGTGCCAACGGACCTGATTGTCTATGCCAGCGCTGTGCATGGTTTTGACCTGCTGGCGTCCCCACTGGCCGAGAGAGCGCATCGGGATGTTGTAGAAGGTGTGCGCCGTCTGCTGGCCTGAGGCGAGAGTTATCTCCCCTCACACGACGTTTTAACAAAAAAGCGGCCCCTTCCGGAGCCGCCTTTTCTCAAAACTTCTGGCGGACGCCTGCGTCCGGGCAGAGGATTTTATTCCATCCATTCCGCAATATCAGGGCAGGAGCAGATCAGGTTCTTGTCCCCATGCACGTTATCAATTCGCCCAACTGGCGGCCAGTATTTGCTGGCAGCCTTTACCCCCGGCGGGAAGCAGGCGTCCTGACGGGCGTAGACATGCGCCCAGGGTTCTGCCGTGACAACGCTGGCCGTATGCGGCGCATGGCGCAGAGCGGATTCTTCCGCCGTGAGCGTGCCCGCTTCAATCGCGCGCACTTCTTCACGGATTGCCAGCATGGCATCACAGAAGCGGTCCAGTTCCGCCTTCCCTTCAGATTCTGTCGGCTCGATCATGAAGGTGCCTGCAACCGGGAAGCTGACTGTGGGGGCATGGAAGCCGTAATCCACCAGACGCTTGGCCATATCATCCACCGTAACCCCGGCACTATCCTTCAGCGGGCGCAGGTCCAGAATACATTCATGCGCCACCCGGCCTTTGGCCCCGCGATACAGCACGGAATATGCCCCGGCCAGACGGCTGACAATGTAGTTGGCATTCAGGATAGCAACCTGTGTCGCGCGCTGAAGACCTTCATCCCCCATCAGGCGGATATAAGCCCATGAGATCGGCAGGATCGACGCAGACCCAAACGGGGCGGCACTCACTGCGAGGTCCGTGTCTGCATCCGCCGGGTTGCCGGGCAGGAACGGCGCCAGATGGGCGCGAACGCCAATCGGCCCCATGCCGGGGCCACCACCGCCATGCGGAATGCAGAAGGTTTTGTGCAGGTTGAAGTGGCTGACATCCCCGCCGTAATCCGCCGGGCGCGCCAGACCGACCTGTGCGTTCATGTTCGCGCCATCCACGTACACCTGACCACCGGCCTCATGCACCAGATCACAGATTTCACGCATGCTTTCTTCAAACACGCCGTGGGTGGAGGGATAAGTGATCATCACCGCAGCCAGATCACGGGCGTGCGCCTGCACTTTGGCCCGCATATCATCAAGATCGATATTGCCGCCCGCATCGCACCTGACCACAACCACCTGCATGCCCGCCATCTGGGCAGAAGCCGGGTTGGTGCCGTGCGCGGAAGCCGGAATCAGGCAGACCGTACGGTGTGCATCACCCTGTGCGCGGTGATAGGCGCTGATGGCCAGCAGACCGGCATATTCACCCTGCGCCCCGGAGTTCGGCTGGAACGATACGGCATCATACCCGCTGATAGCGCACAGCCATTTTTCCAGATCAGCAAAGAGAGTCTGATACCCCTCCGTCTGGTCCTGCGGGGCAAAGGGGTGAATGTCACAAAAGCCGGGCCATGTGATGGGCAGCATTTCCACCGTGGCGTTCAGCTTCATGGTGCAGGAACCGAGCGGGATCATGGTGCGGTCCAGCGCCAGATCCTTGTCAGACAGGCGACGCAGATAACGCAGCATATCCGTCTCGGAACTGCATGCGCTAAAAACCGGCTGGGTCAGGAAGGCACTTTTCCGCGCCAGTGCTTCCGGAATGACACTGCTGGCCGGAGCCAGTGCTGCCGCCATCTGGTCCACCCGGCCCTGTTCCGCGCAGAAAGCGGACCAGACCGACGCAACCGTCTGCGCGGAGCTTGTTTCATCCAGACTGATGCCAATACGGCCATGCCCGGCATCCCGCAGGTTGATGCCCGCAGAACGGGCACGGGCCAGAATGTCCTGAACACCTGCCCCGGCCTGCACGGTAATGGTATCAAAAAACGCTTCGGTCTCCACCGTGACACCCAGCGCCCGCAGGCCAGCCGCGAGGGCCGCCGTCAGGCCGTTGATGCGGCGGGCAATGGCACGCAAACCCTCCGGCCCGTGATAAACCGCATACATCCCGGCAATAACCGCCAGCAGAACCTGAGCTGTGCAGATGTTGGAGGTCGCTTTTTCACGCCGGATATGCTGCTCGCGCGTCTGGAGCGCCAGACGATAGGCCGGACGCCCCGCGCTATCGACGGAAACCCCGACCAGACGGCCCGGCATGCTGCGCTTCCACGCATCCCGCACCGCCATGTAAGCCGCGTGCGGGCCACCAAAGCCCATGGGAATGCCAAAACGCTGCGTGGAGCCAATCGCGATATCCGCTCCCAGTTCGCCCGGAGAGGTCAGCAGGGTCAGCGCCAGCGGGTCCGCCGCCATGACGGCAATGCCGGAGGCCGCATGCAGGGCTTCAATCACGCTGCGCGGGTCCGCCACCGTGCCGGACGTGCCGGGATACTGGAACAGGGCACCGAACACGTCCGTGGGCACCAGATCCGTCAGCGGGTTGCCGTAAACCAGCGTAATACCCATGGGCAGGGCACGGGTTTTCAGAACAGCAATGGTCTGCGGGTGGCAGTCGGCATCCACAAAAAAGGCTGTGGCTTTAGATTTTGCAACACGGCGGGCCAGCGCCATGCCTTCCGCCGCGGCCGTGGCTTCATCCAGCAGGGAAGCGTTGGCAATATCCAGCCCGGTGAGTTCGGTAATCATGGTCTGAAAGTTCAGCAGCGCTTCCAGACGGCCCTGACTGATTTCCGGCTGATACGGCGTATAGGCCGTGTACCAGGCCGGGTTTTCCAGAATATTCCGCTGGATAACGGCGGGCAGGATGGTGCCGTAATAGCCCTGCCCGATGAGAGACGTCATGACCTGATTCTGCCCGGCCAGTTCCCGCAGGCGGGCCAGCACGGCACTTTCTGTCCAGCCTGCACCAATACCCATCGGCTTTGTGGCGCGAATAGCGGCCGGAATGGTTTCCGCCGTCAGAGCCTCCAGAGAGGACGCCCCCACAGTTTTGAGCATAACGGCCAGATCCGCCTCTGTCGGGCCGATATGGCGCCCCACAAACGGCCCGGCCTCCGGCTGAAGGCCCGCGAACGCTGGCAGAGTATCAACAGAAGGACCAGTCACGCGGGCCGAACCGGAAGCAATGGAAAACATGCGGGGGTATCCTGAAAAAGCTGAGCAGTAGTAATGACGTTTCCCGTAGCCGCCTGATCAGGCGATCAGGGCGGCGTAGGCGTCTGCATCCATCAGGGCGGAAAGCTGGTCCGGGTTGGACAGACGGAATTTGACAATCCAGCCTTCACCTTCCGGGTCGGAGCTGACGCGGGCCGGGTCATCAGAAAGCTGCGGGTTGTTGTCCAGCACTTCGCCGTCCACAGGGGCGTAGATATCGGACGCCGCTTTTACGGATTCCACAACAGCAATGGAGTCACCAGCCTTCACCACGGTACCGGCATCTCGTGCTTCAACAAACACTAGTTCACCCAGCTCTTCAGCCGCATGTCTGGTGATGCCAACGGTGGCGGTTTCGCCTTCTACGCGGATCCATTCGTGGTCTTTGGTGAAATACAGGGTCATTGTCTCAGCTCTCCATAAAAACAGATAATTTAAAAACCTGAAGGAAAAATCGTGCCCTTACCGTTTGAAACGGGCGGGAACAAACGGCAGGGCCTGCACTACAGCCGGTACGGCACGGCCACGCAGTTCCGCCACCACAGATGTCTGCGGTGCAGCGTAGTCTGTCGCGACGTAGCCCATGGCCACCGGGGCTTCCACCGTGGGGCCAAACGCGCCGGAGGTCACTTTGCCCAGCGGCGTTGCAAATTCCACATCCGCATAAAGCGGCGCACCACCGCGCACCGGAGCGCGGCCTTCAGGCAGCAGCCCCACGCGGCGACGGGTCACCCCCTCTTCCAGCTGTGCCAGAATCACATCCGCACCGGGGAAGCCCCCTGCGCGCGCGCCACCCCGGCGGCGGCTTTTCTGGATGGACCATTCGAGCGCGGCTTCAACCGGCGTCGTTGTCTCATCAATATCGGAACCATACAGGCACATCCCGGCTTCCAGACGCAGGCTGTCCCGCGCGCCAAGGCCGATCAGTTTTACCGCGGGCTGTTCCAGCAGCTTGCGGGCCACGCGAGAGGCATCCATGGCGGGCAGAGAAATTTCAAACCCGTCCTCTCCGGTATAGCCGGAGCGGGAGATGGTGCAGAGCGCACCATCCACGTCCACCTCCAGCACATCCATAAACTTCATGTCCCGCACGGCGGGCGCCAGAGCTGCGAGGGCGGCTTCTGCTTCCGGCCCCTGCAGGGCGAGCAGAGCGCGATCTTCCAGCACTTCCACAACGCAGTCAGCCAGTTCATCCTGAAGATGCGCGATATCGGCATCCTTACAGGCGGCGTTGATCACCAGCAGCAGGGATTCCCCCATCCGCGCGACCATCAGATCATCCAGAATCCCGCCTTTTTCATTGGTGAACTGCGTGTACCGCTGTTTGCCATTTTTCAGGGCGACCATGTCGGCTGGTACAAGCCGTTCCAGCGCGAGGGCTGCGGCCTCACCATCCCCGGAGCGGGCACGCAGGCGCACCTGCCCCATGTGGGAGACATCAAACAGGCCCGCATGGTCACGCACATGCCGGTGCTCCGCCATAATGCCATCGGCATAATTCAGCGGCATGGCATAGCCTGCAAACGGCACCATTTTGCCACCGGATTCGGTATGCAGGGAATAAAGGGGGGTGTGAAGGAGAGTATCAGCGCTCATGGCCGCAGCCTTCCGTAAGAGGACGGGGCCGTTTTCCACACGCTGCAAAGAGACATACGACGTAAGACAAAATAAGGGCCCCGGACCAGGATAATCCGTCTGCCCCTTCTGTTTTTTTGCCTGAGATCGCTATCCCGTCGGCGGACGCACAGGCGCCTCTCTCCAGAAGTTAACCGCGCAGGGTCCTTTTGCCTGAGAGTTTCCGGGGCGGTTGCTCCTTCGGCGCCGGTGCAGGACCGGTCTCTCCCTCTGCGCGGTCAGAACCGTGACATCATTGCGTTAGCAAGTCAATCAAGGTTCCCGTGAGTCTCTGGTAATTTTTACGCCTTATCCGCAGGCAGGTGCTTTGCGATATAGGGCGGCAGATTGAACGCGCCAACATGGATTTCTGGCGTCCAGTACTGGGTTTTTCCCAAAATACCGGCTGCTTCGGCACGGGCGCGCACGGCCGCGACATCCTGCCCGGCAGGGCTTTTGCCCTTGGAGGCAATCCCCAGCGTCATGAAGCCGCCAACATAGGTCGGCACAGCCGCCACATAAGCAGACACATGCGGGAAGAATTTGGCACGGCGCAGGCTGGTTTCATGCAGTTCATCCGCCTGCATGAAGGGCACCCCACACTGATTGACGATCAGCCCTTCCGCCGTCAGCACACGGGCACAATGTTCATAGAACGAGTCTGTGAACAGGACTTCCCCCACGCCGATCGGGTCGGTGCTATCAACAATAATGGCATCGAAGGACGCATCCGCGGCACGGGCCACGTAATCGATCCCGTCGCCCACAATCACTTCGGCCCGCGGATTGTTCCATGCATCGCCAGCAATGCCCGGCAAGTGCTTTTTGGAAAGCTCAATGACGGCACCGTCAATTTCCACCATCACAGCCTTTTCCACGCCCGGATGTTCCAGAACGCGGCGCAGCACCCCGCCATCCCCCGCGCCGATAATCAGCACGTTACGCGGCGCGGCATGGGTGAACAGCGGCACATGGGTAAGCATTTCCTGATACACGAACTCATCGCGTTCCGTAATCTGCACCACGCCATCCAGCAGCAGCACGCGCCCGTGGGACTCGCTTTCAAACACCACAATGTCCTGAAACGGACTGCGGGTGCGGGCAAGTTCCTGCGTGACACGGAAGCGCTGGCCCCAGTTGTCATACAGGGTTTCTTCAATCCATTGATCGGCCATGGTTTTTTAGTCCTGATTCAGCGGTCAGGGGCCAGAACATCTGCTCTGGCCCCTGCCGGAAAAACACATCACACAGGCTGAGCTGTGCCGTGTTTACAGGGCGACGCGTCCGCGACGCTGTTCATCCACTTCCAGACGCTTGGCCTGAAACAGGCGCTGCATCACGGGAATCGCCAGATTGGGGTCGCATGCCCCGCACATGAAGATATCCACAGCGGCGAAGTCACGCTCCGGCCATGTGTGGATGGAAATGTGGCTTTCGGCCAGCACAACCACGCCAGACACGCCGCCATTGGGCGTGAAGTGGTGAAAATGGCTGTGCAGAATGGTCGCACCCGCAGCAAGCGCTGCTTCACACAAAGTGCGGTCGATCTTTTCAGGATCGTCCAGATTTGTGGCATCCCACAAATCAACCAGCAGGTGTGTACCTGCAAACTTCTCGCCATCTTTTACGACGAAGTAATCCTTGCGATCATCGTCAGACGAGACCGGAACAGAAATTGCCTGGTTATTGCTCGGGTGTTCCGAGACCATCCCCAGTTGAGCAAGTGCGTTCATCGACGTACCCCCAAACCAGTAGATAGCCTGTTGGGCGGGATCGCCCCCTTGGGCCAAGGCGCGAGTAACTACGGACTCGTGCCCCCCCTGACAAGTCTTATCTCGTTCACAACCGTTTTTTTTCTAAAAACTGTCAAAAACGTGCTTCAGCCCTTCTCAATGCGCAGGACTGAGGGGCTTGATGCTCCGTATCTGCATGGCAAACCGCTCATCCCGCTCTGCCCCCAGCGTGCGGCCTGCCAGCCAGCCCTTGAGCCGCAGCAGGGTTGCCGAATCCTGCGCCGCCGCCGCATCCGTTGCCAGACGCGAAACGAGTGCCTGCTGCGGTTCCGTCAGAACACCGTCTTCCGGCACGCTGCGGGCGGCCAGACGGCCCAGAACCAGCACAGCCTCCGGCCAGCGTTTCTGAGCCTCATACACCTGCCCGCGTAACTCCAGCCCAGCATCTGTCTCATCCCGCTCAAGCAGGCTCAGCGCCTTATCCGGGTCGCCCAGAGCCACAGCCAGACGGGCGGCATCATAGGCACACTGCGTCGCCAGATCCTCCGGCAGGCCCGGATGTCGCGCGCGGTCCAGCGCCCTTTGCGCCACGTCCAGCCGGTGGGCCTGCAATGCGGCCTGCGCCAGCAGATCCTCCGCGTCCGCCTTTGCCACGGGGTTATCCTGCAACAAAGCCGCCTGCCCGAAAGCCGCCACTGCCGCATCCAGCCGCCCGCCTGCCAGCAGCAGACGGCCATAGCCAGCCAGCAGCTTCGCTTTGGCGGGTCCATCCTCCACATGCGGCAGATGGGCGGCAATCAGCCCGATACGCTCAGCAGCGGACAAAGGTGCCGCCAGTGCTGCTCCCCCCGCAGGCGCACCGCGCACCGTCTCCGGGAAAACCAGCCCGCGCAAAATTGCCAGATAGGCGCTGGACAGCACATCCTCCGGCACATCCGGCCCGGCCAGAACCTTGTCCAGCACGGCCAGCGCCGCCTGTGGCTGCTCGGCGAGGGCAAAGGCATGCGCCTGCCCAAGCCGGATGGTCGCCTTTGGCCCGGATGGGAGGGCAGCGGGCTGCCCCTCATTTTCCAGCAGCTTGCCATAAGCTTCCGCCGCGGTAGCGGGAGAAATCATATCTTTCTCCAGCATCAGCCCGACCAGTGCCGCGCGGGCATAGGCTGCCGTCTGGGCGGAGGAGGAGGCTGTCAGATTTTCCAGCGCCACGCGGGCGGTTTCCGCCTGCCCGGCTCTTGCCTGAAGCAGAGCACGGGCAAGATCGTAAGCGGACTCATCCGGCAGCGGATCAAGCAACGCTGCTGACGCCGCATCCCCAAACCGGGCCACATAAGTTGCCGCCTGCGGCACCATCAGGGCACGCACGGCGGCTGGATAAGCCTGCATCTGCGCAAAGCCAGCCGCCAGCAAGGTGGAGGCCGTCTGGCTGTTCTGGCCGGTCTGCATCAGATACAGGCCGCGCCAGACACGGGTGGCGGGGGCATCCCCAAACCGGGCGCCATTCAGATCCTGCGCCTGCCCGGTATGTCCTGCCAGCAGGGAGGCCGCAGCATGCAGAAATGTCCCGGCAATTTGCGCTGTATCGTTTCTGGTCGCCGTGCTCGTGCTCGTGCTCGTGCTCGTGCTCGTGCTCGTGCTCGTGCTCGTGCTCGTGGCTGGTGCCTCTGATGCCGGTGTCCTGTCCAGCACACGCAAGGCCTGCCAGGGCTGGCCTGCGGCAAAGGCGGTCTGCGCGGAGTCCAGCCGGGAAGGCTGACGGGAAGAAGCCTTCTGACCGCCCCCGACCGACCCGAACCCAAGCCACACCCAGTCTGCCCCATGTGCTGCGACAGATGCCGGTGCGGGCGCAGAAGAGGCCTCTTTCTCGCCGACCGGCAGAGGGTCGAGCGCGACGGCATCCAGCACCACACCCTCCGCCGTGCCACGCAATGCGATCTGCGGCGAGTCAGCAGCAATCACAAGACCTTCCAGAGAAGGCCGGATGCTGTACCCCTCCGCGCGCCGCCCCTGCGGCACACCACCTGTCACCCCCAATGAGGGAGCAATCAGCAAGCGCTGGCCCGATGCAGGGTCTGGCAGCATCAGAACCCGGCCGGCCTGCTTTTGCGGAAAGAGGACTGCCCCCGGCATGAATATCGGCATGCTGCCAGCGGACGGAGCTGAGGAAGAACCCGCATGGCCTGATACATCCGTTTGCAAAATCCAGCCGTCCGACTGGCGGGAAAACGAAAGCTGCGGATGGGCAGGCAGATACAGGCGGATAACGGTTGCTCTCTCCAGCACCGTTACATCCGGACTGGAAAACAGACCGTGATCGCCGGACAAATGGGAGAGTGCTGGAAGAGGCTGGTCCGCCACCACAACAAAATCCGGACCAGACCAGAACGCGGCCACAGCGGTTCTGGCATCAAACGGCAAAAGCAGACTGGCGTGGGGAGAAGGAGGCACCGCCCCATAAGCCGCGCGCAAAGGGGGCAGCACCGTCTGCGCGGCCACGCCTTGCATCAGCACAAGACAGGCGGCAGCTCTGCGCATCATTCTGTAATCCGGCACCGCTCTTCTGCCACCCTCAGCCTGGTCCGCCCCAACGGCACGACGCGCCTCTTTTTTGCACTTTTCCCAACGGCTGACAAAAAAGCCGTATTCCGCGCAACAAAACTGTTTTTTGTTGCGTCCTGTTTCAATCTCTCAAACAATGCCGCAGGATTGCCGCGATTACGGTGAACTCTTGTATTTTATGGAGAGTCTTATGAAACGTCTCTTTTTGACGCTGTGTCTTATGTCTCCGCTGACCCTGCTTACTGGGTGCGGGGGTGGCTATGATCACCATCATCACGGGCCACGCCCTGACTGGAATCATGATCATCACGGCCATAACGACCATGATCGTCCGCCGCCGCCGCCACGCCCCATGCTGCGCTGACCACCAAAAGCCGACTCACGAGGGTTATGATTTCTGTAAAAACCCTCTTCCTTTCTCCGGGCGGTGATCTGCCACATCGCCCGGCCTTCTTCCTTAAACCTGTGAGTGTTTCATGCTGGACCGCATTACAAGCATGCAGGTTTTTGTAAAAGTTGTTGCAACCGGCAGCTTTACCGGGGCCGGGCGTGCGCTCTGCCTGTCCCAGACGATGGTGACCAAGCATATCAATGCGCTGGAAACCCGGCTTGGCAGCACGCTGTTTCACAGAAGCACACGCAAACTCTCCCTGACGGAAGCCGGACGCCTCTTTCTGGACGGATGCCAGAAAATCCTGCCCGAACTGGAAGAAATTGAGCAGACCGTTACGGAACAGCGGCGGGAGCCCCGTGGCCGCCTGCGCCTGAATGCGCCGGTTTCCTTCGCTATCCGGTACGTCGCACCGCTTCTGCCCGACTTCAGCCGCCGCTACCCACTGGTAACAGTCGAACTCGGCGTTAATGACCGCACGGTTGACCTGATTGAAGAGGGCTGGGACCTCACGCTGCGCATCCGCTCGCTCACGCCCAGCAGTCTGCGGGTCCGTAAACTAGCCGATATTCGCATGGTGGTTTGCGCAGCACCGTCTTATCTGGAGCAGGCCGGAACGCCGACCACACTGGCAGACCTCAGCCAGCACGCCTGTCTGGGTTACACGCTGGGGGAAACGACCGCCAGCGCATCCCGCTGGAGCTTTGGCGCGCAAGGCGAAAAATCCGTGACCATTTCCGGCCCGCTCTGCGCCAATAATGGCGATGTGCTGCGTGAGGCCGCTATTGCCGGACAGGGGCTTGTCTACCAGCCCACCTTTATTGTGGCGGATGCTCTGCGGGCGGGCACACTAAAAGCCGTAACGCTGGATATGCCGCCCACACCCGGCCCGCCGCTACACGCTGTTTATGCCCCCGGCCTGACCATACCGTTAAAAGTCCGGGCGATGATTGATTTTCTGGCCGCTCAGTACGGTCCTGTGCCGCCGTGGGACAAGGATGTCCCCTGAGCCGCGTTGCCACATTGACGCAACGCACACCGCCAGCGTTCTCTGGTTCTGACACCTGCAACAGGCATCACAAGACATCACCCTGCCCGGCACATCGCTGCCGGATAAAAACCGGCCATGCCGTTTGCGTCAGACACAGTCTGAACAGAGACAGATCTGGTTTTCAGCGTCATCATTTAAGATTTTGAGAAAAAATAGCCTTTTGGCATTTTGTATCAATGGTGAGCCGGGAGGGACTCGAACCCTCGACCATTCGATTAAAAGTCGAATGCTCTACCAACTGAGCTACCGGCTCACACCATTGGTTCACAAACCATCGTGGCAGACTGAACTGCGGGACGTGTTTGCTGGAGGCTGTCTAAACGGATCGTTCCCGGTGTGTCAAGCGATGAGACCACATTCTGACCAGAAAAGAGGATTTTTCCCTCTCTTCCAGCCTTTTGTAAGACGGCTAACCTTTTCCGAACGCAAAATGCGGGCAAGAGTAGAACTGACCATAAAGGCGTGCCGCCGTGTTTCTCGCCCACAGACTCTGCTGGGCGTTTAAAGATCCAACCCGCCCCGCAAGAAGCGGCACATCCTCCCGCTTTTTTCCGGGCTTCCCCAAAGTCGTCGCCCATAAAAAAACGCGACCTCCGGGGAGGCCGCGCTTTTCAACATCAGAAAAAAACTTCTGAAATCAGGCGTTTTCAGCAGAAGCCGGACGCATGCTTTTAATCCGGTCCGGATCTTTCACCATGCCAGACCCACCGGAACCGCGTTTGATTTTGTCGATATGTTCCATACCTTCAATCACGTCACCCACAATGGTGTACTGGCCATCCAGATGCGGGGAAGGTTCAAACATGATGAAGAACTGGCTGTTGGCGCTGTTCGGGTCAGACGTACGGGCCATACCCAGCGTGCCGCGCAGGAATTTGGCATCCCGCGTGAATTCAGCCTTCAGGTCCGGCAGTTCGCTCCCGCCCATGCCTGTGCCCGTCGGGTCACCTGCCTGTGCCATAAAGCCGGAAATAACGCGGTGGAACGGCACGTTATCGTAAAAGCCCTGAGCAGACAGCGTACGGATACGCTCGGCCGCGAGAGGAGCAATGTCCGGACGCAGGCGGATGACCACGCGGCCTTCGGGCACATCCATATAAATCAGATCATTTTTATCTGTGTCGGCAGTCATAAAACTTCTCCTTGAACACTTGGGTCACAGGGCCTGAGGCCTGTCACCCCGCCGCCCGCACCTTGAGCCGGGCGAGCAGGCGTTTCTGGGTGCCGGGGGTCACAAATTCGGAAATATCTCCGTGATACCCGGCAATTTCTTTCACAAGACGAGATGAAATGAACTGTGTTCGTTCAGACGCCATGAGAAAAACGGTTTCAATGCCCGGAGCCAGACGGCGGTTTACGCCGGACATCTGAATTTCATAATCAAAATCCGTCAGCACCCGCAGCCCCCGGAAAATGAGGGACGCGCCCTGCGCCCGGACGGCTTCCACCAGCAGGGAATCGAAGGAAACCACTTTCAGATCCCCTCCCACCCGGCTCGCGATGGCGGGCAGGGCTTCTTCCACACAGGCCACGCGCTCATCCAGCGGCATGAGCGGGTTTTTGCCCGGATTTTTCGCAACACCAATCACCAGACGATCAACCAGCCGGGCCGCACGCTCAATCACGTCCAGATGCCCGGTGGTCACGGGGTCAAATGTCCCCGCGTAAAAGCCTATGCGCCGGGGTTCGGCACATATGCCCTCACTCACGCTTCGTCGTCCTCTGCTGGCGTGGCATCTCCATCCCCGGAGCCTGCCTGCGGAGTAGCATCAGGCACGGATGCAGAGGCTGGAGCCGTTCCACCCACTGCCGGAGCCTCGCCCTCGTCTTCATCCTCCATTACCGGGAAGACGCTGGTAACGCGCTCGTCCTCATTCAGGCGGAACAGCGTCACCCCACTGGCCTGACGCGCCATAACGCGGACCTGATCAACCGGCACACGGATCAGGCGGCCAGCGTCCGTCACCAGCATCACATCCGTGCCGTCCAGCACCTGCAACGTGGCGGCGACTTCCGTCCCGCGCTTGTTGGTGGAGAAGGTCATGTTGGTAATACCCTGCCCGCCACGCCCGCTCACACGGTAATCATACGCGGAAGACCGGCGGCCAAACCCGCCATCACTCACCACCAGCAGAATTTCTTCAGCGGCTTCAAGCTGGGCAAAGCGTTCCGGGGTCAGCAGAGCGGTGCCGGAAGCGGCGTCTTCCTCATCCGCCTCAACCACCGTATTTTCGGAGTCGTCCTCAACCTCGGCAGCGTTCTCAGCCCGGCGTTTGGCATTGGCCATCCGCAGATAGGCCGAGCGTTCTTCCACCGTGGCCTCAACATGGTTGAGGACGGCGAGGCTGATCACCTCATCCCCTTCCGCCAGACGGATACCGCGCACACCGGACGAGCCACGACCTGCGAACACACGCAGCGTCTCGTCCGTAATCTGGAAGCGGATGCAGCGTGCCTTGCGGGTTGCGAGGAACACATCCTGCCCTTCCCGACAGGTGGCAACGCCAATCAGGCTGTCCCCTTCATCCAGCTTCATGGCGATCAGGCCGGAAGAGCGGATGTTGCGGAAATCACTCAGGCGGTTACGGCGCACCCCACCGCTTGCCGTTGCAAAGACGAGGTGCAGGGATTCCCACAGTTCCTCATCATGCGGCAGCGGCAGCACAGCCGTAATGGTGTCCGAGCCGAGGTCGGGCAGCAGGTTGACCAGTGCACGGCCTTTCGCCGTGGGGCTTGCTTCCGGCAGACGCCAGACCTTCTCCCGGTAGGCCTTACCGCCAGAGGAGAAGAACATGACCCACTGGTGCGTATGCGCATTAAAGGAGCGCACCAGAATATCATCGCCGCGTGTGCCAGCTCCCGTGCGGCCACGGCCACCCCGGTTCTGGGCGCGATAGACATCCAGCGGCGTACGTTTGATAAAGCCTTCCCGCGTGATGGTGACAACCATCTGCCCGGGTTCAATCAGGCTTTCATCATCCTGATCCCCGGCATAATCGGAAATTTCGGTTGCGCGCGGGGTGGCCAGCTCAGCGCGGGCCGTCATCATTTCCTCGCGCAGCACTTCCATGCGGCGGATATGGCTGCCGATAATTTCCAGCAGTTCATTGATGCGCTTTGCAACGTCGGACAGTTCACTCTGGATCTTGTCCCGCTCAAGCCCGGTCAGGCGTTGCAGGCGCAACTCCAGAATCCCGCGGGCCTGTGCTTCCGTCAGGCGGACTTTGCCATCAATAATCTCGTTGCCATCATCATGGATCAGCGCCAGCAGCGGTGCGACATCACCGGCATCCCAGCTTGCGGCCATGAGGGATTCACGCGCAGTGGCGGCATCCGGGGCGGCGCGGATCAGGGCGATCACGGCGTCAATATTCGCGACCGCAATCACCAGACCCACGAGGATATGCCCGCGATCCCGCGCCTTGTTCAGTTCAAAGCGGGAACGGCGGAGAATCACTTCCTCACGGAACGCAATAAACGCCTGAAGAACGTCCTTCAGCCCCATCAGGCGCGGCTTGCCGCCATCCAGCGCCAGCATGTTCACACCAAAGGAGGTCTGAAGCTGCGTGAAGCGGTAAAGCTGGTTGAGCACGACTTCCGGCGTGGCATCGCGCTTGATTTCAATCACCACGCGCATGCCCGAACGGTCCGATTCATCCCGGATGTCGGAAATGCCTTCAATCTGCTTGTTGCGCACCAGATCGGCAATGCGTTCCTGCAGGGTGGCTTTATTCACCTGATACGGAATTTCCGTGACCACAATGGCCTTACGGTCCTTACGGATTTCCTCAACCTCGGCACGGGCGCGGATAATCACCGCGCCACGGCCGGTGGCAAATGCACTGCGGATGCCAGAGCGACCAAGGATGATGCCGCCGGTCGGGAAGTCCGGCCCCGGCACATGCTCCATCAGCTCGTCCAGCTCCATCTCGGGCTTTTCGATCAGCGCGAGCGTCGCATCAATCACTTCCGACGGGTTATGCGGCGGAATGTTGGTGGCCATCCCCACGGCAATACCGGTGGCACCGTTGATCAGCAGATTGGGGAACGCAGCAGGCAGAACCGTCGGTTCATGCTCACTTTCATCATAGTTGGGCTGGAAATCGACCGTATCGCGGTCAATATCCGTCAGCAGGAAGGTGGCTGCCTTGGCCAGACGGGCTTCCGTATAACGCATGGCCGCCGGGCTATCGCCATCGACGGAGCCAAAGTTCCCCTGCCCGTCAATCAGCTTGACGCGCATGGACCAGGACTGCGCCATACGCACCATCGCATCGTAAATCGAGGCGTCACCATGCGGATGGTATTTACCCATGACCTCACCGACCGCACGGGCCGATTTGCGGTAGGGTTTATCGTGCGTAAAGCCGCTTTCATGCATGGCGTAGAGAATGCGCCGATGCACAGGTTTCAGACCATCGCGCACATCCGGCAGGGCGCGGCTGACAATCACCGACATCGCATAAGCGAGGTAGGAGGAACGCATTTCCTCCTCAATGGTGACGGGGAGAAGGTCAGAAGGTACCGGCGATCCCGGCTGGTCAGAAATCTCGGTCAAGGTCCATCCGTCTTGTCATGGCCGCGCACCCTGCCCAAATGCCGGGCACGCCTTGAAATACAGGCGGGCAAACATCCGTCTGCCCTGCGGTTTTCTTCTAGCACACAAAGGCTGAGGCACCTAGGGCTTGCGCTCCGGGCTTGTTTTCCGCCCCCGGCCCCGCCATCCTGTCTGGCAGTTACGTCATGCCTGCTTACGGGAGACCCTGCATGCGCCTTCTTCTTGCTCTGCTGCTGCCCTGGCTTCAGTTCTTTACCATCGGGCGGCCTTTTGCGGGGCTGATCTGCCTGATCTTGCAGATTACGGTTATCGGCTGGATTCCGGCAGCCATCTGGTCCGTCTATGCCCTCAGCCAGTATGAAACCGACAAAAAAATTGCCCGCTCCCGCCGGTAAGACCCGGCGGACATAGGGCGACTGACCCGGCCGGACGGGAGACAGAAGCCCGCTACGCAAAAAGGCCCGCCAGAGTGATCTGACGGGCCTTTTTGATTTTCAGTGTTCAGAACCAGCTTAACGCCCGCTCATAATCCGTTCAATCAACTGCGCGACTGTCGGCACAAAACCGTTGGCGTAGAACGGGTCTGTTGCAAAGCGCCAGGCATTGGTGCCGCCAAACATCAGATTATGGTCCAGAACAGTCGCTGCATCCGGACCGCTGGCATGCGCCGCAGTCTGGAGCGTTTTCTGAATGCAGAAGGACCGCGGGTCTGCTTTATGCCCGTTGCTGTAATCCGGCCCGCGCTGGCTCCAGTTGGAGAATTTACACTCGGACAGACAGCCCATGCAGGCCACCTGATCCGCAATGATTTCCCGCGCCCGGTCCGGCGTTACAAAAATCAGCGTGGAATCCGGGGTGCGCATGGCTTCCGTAAAGCCCTGAGCCTCCCAGTTATGAATGCGCTGGAGGTCTTCCTCCGCCACAAACACTTCCCGCTTGCGGGCCCCGACGCCATACGATGCGGTGTGCGCACCCAGCGCCTCCGGTGAGAACGCCACCTGCCGTTCTGACCGGCCGCGCAACTCCTGCAGGAAGCTGTTATTGACAGCGGAGGAGTAAAAGCCGGTCGGTGAGAAACGATTGAGGTAGACATCCCCCTCTTTCAGGGTGAGCAGCCGGTCTTTCCATGCCTGCGGGATCGGGCTTTCCTGCGTCAGCAGCGGACGGGTGCCAAACTGGAACACAATCGGCCCCAGCTCCGGGTTATCAATCCAGTGTTCCCATTCTTCCAGCCACCAGACGCCACCCGCCATGATAATGGGGGTTTCATCCAGACCAAAGCTGCGCATGAGTTTGCGCAGGGCCGCCACGCGGGGGTACGGATCTTCCGGCATCAGCGGATTTTCCGTGTTGGACAGGCCGTTATGCCCGCCAGCCCGCCAGGGGTCCTCATACACCACGCCGCCCAGCAGATCAGCACTCTTGCTGTAAGCCCGCTTCCACAGGGCGTTGAAGGCCCGTGCGGAAGACACGATGGGGTAGTAATAAACCCCATATTCCACAGCAATATCGGACAGGCGGTACGGCATCCCCGCACCACAGGTCAGCCCCTGAATCAGGCCTTTGGCCCCATCCAGCACGCCACGGATCACGCGCTCGGCAGACCCCATTTCCCACAGGATATTGGCATGGATACGCCCACGGCCACCTGCGATATCATGCGCAATCTGCGCCTGCGCAATGCCACCACGAACGGCGTAATCCACCAGTTCTTCATGCCGGTCCCGGCGAGTCCGGCCATGATAGATCTGCGGGACCGGGTTTCCGGCTGCATCGTAACTGTCCGCATTCACAATGGAGACCGTACCGGCCCCGCCCGCTGCAGCCCATGCTCCGGCTGAAACGCCTGTTGAAACGGAAACCCCCTTGCCGCCTTCTACCAGCGGCAGGACGTCCACGCCCCCCATGCGAACTGCGTTGATCGCCTTCATAACTGTCCTATCGTCTTATCTGGCAAAAGCCGGATGCTGGTCAGAAACCGCCTGAGGGATGCTTATTCAGCATCCCGGCGCGGTGCGCGTGCAGGCTTTGCACCTACAGTTTCCGTAATGTCGGCACCCGTTTCCTGGTCAACAACGCGCATGGACAGCTTCACTTTGCCACGGTCGTCAAAGCCGATCACTTTCACCTTCACTTCGTCACCCTGCTTGACAACGTCGGTCGTCTTGCCAACGCGGCCCTGTGTGAGTTCAGAAATGTGAACCAGACCGTCCCGTGCGCCCATGAAGTTCACGAACGCCCCGAAATCAGCCGTTTTTACAACCTTACCGTTGTAGACACGACCCACTTCCGGTTCGGCCACAATGCCGTTGATGCGGTCAATGGCCTTCTGGGCCTGCTCGTCAGACATTGCGGCGATGGTGATGGTGCCATCATCCCCGATATCGACCTTCGCACCGGAATATTCAACAATCTCACGGATAACTTTACCGCCTGAGCCGATCACATCACGGATCTTTTCACGCGGCACCGTCAGGGTGGTGATTTTCGGAGCGGTGGAGGATACGTCCGTGCGGCCTTCCGTCAGCGCCTTGCTCATTTCACCCAGAATGTGCATGCGGCCATTGCGGGCCTGACCGAGCGCGATCTTCATGATTTCCGGCGTGATGGACGTAATCTTGATGTCCATCTGGAGGGCGGTCACGCCCTGTTCGGTGCCGGCCACCTTGAAGTCCATATCCCCGAGGTGATCTTCATCACCCAGAATGTCGGACAGAACGGCGAAGTCCTCGCCTTCCTTGATCAGACCCATGGCGATACCGGCCACGGGGCGCTTCAGCGGAACACCGGCATCCATCAGAGCCAGAGAAGAGCCGCAGACGGTCGCCATGGAGGAAGACCCGTTGCTTTCCGTGATTTCAGACACCACGCGCAGCGTATACGGGAATTCCTGACGGGACGGCAGCAGCGGGTTGATGGCGCGCCATGCCAGCTTGCCATGCCCGATTTCACGACGGCCCGGAGACCCGATACGACCACATTCCCCCACAGAGAAGGGCGGGAAGTTGTAGTGCAGCATGAAGTTGGTGCGGTATTCGCCCTGAAGCGCGTCAATCACCTGCTCGTCCTGCCCGGTGCCCAGCGTCGTCACGACCAGCGCCTGTGTTTCACCACGGGTGAACAGGGAAGAGCCATGCGCACGCGGCAGAATGCCGACTTCAGACACAATCGGACGCACCGTGACCAGATCACGCCCGTCAATCCGCATGCCGGTCTTCAGCACGGATGTGCGGACCACATCGGCTTCCAGATCCTTCAGCATCGGCTTGGCGGCATCCACGTCCAGCTCTTCTTCCGCCAGTTTGGCCAGAATCGCTTCCTTGGCGGCGCCGATCTTTTCGTAGCGGGCCTGTTTCTTCTTTTCCTTGTAGGCGTCAGCAATCAGCTTGCGGCCCACTTTATCAACGCGGGTGCGGAGCTTCTGCGCTTCCTTGGAGACTTCCGGCAGAGCCCACGGTGCTTTGGCAGCGTGTTCAGCCAGAGAGATAATGGCTTCAATCACCGGCTGGAATGCCTTGTGACCAAACGTCACGGCGTCCAGCATCACGTCTTCAGACAGTTCAGACGCTTCGGATTCGACCATCAGCACGCCTTCTTCCGTGCCGGCCACAACCAGATCCAGAGCCGCATCTGCCATCTGCTCAAGGGTGGGGTTCAGGATGAACGCGCCATCCTTAAAGCCAACGCGGGCCGCGCCAACCGGGCCGAAGAACGGAATACCGGACAGGGTCAGAGCCGCAGAGCAGCCAATGAGCGCCGGGATGGACGGATCATTTTCCATATCGTGCGTCAGCACGGTGGCGATCACCTGCACTTCATTGCGGAACCCTTCCGGGAACAGCGGACGCAGCGGGCGGTCGATCAGACGGGAAACGAGGGTTTCGTTCTCGGACGGACGGCCTTCACGCTTGAAGAAGCCACCGGGGATCTTGCCGGCAGCGTAGGCTTTTTCCTGATAGTTGACGGTCAGCGGGAAGAAGTCCTGCCCCGGCTTGACGGATTTTGCGCCAACAGCGGTACACAGCACAACGGTTTCACCATAGGTAACAACCACGGCGCCATCGGCCTGACGGGCAATCTTGCCTGTTTCCAGCACCAGCGGGCGACCGCCCCATTCGATTTCTTTACGGTAGTAATTGAACATAAAGTTCTGCCTCATCTTCACTCAAGGCCACATGAACAGGCGGGGGAGAACCGAAAGAGCGGACAGCGCCTCGGACGGCATGGTGACTGGTGGCAAAACCACCCAGGCGCCATGTGGTCGGAAACGCCGTGGCCCGCCGGGATCATGATCCCGCACTCAGACCTGTGGCCGTTTATTATCAGACGCAAAGACCAGCATGGCCTCTGCGCGCAGGGCTATCATCACACAACAGCCCCAAAAAGGGAAAGGGTGCGGCTTGCGGCATAACCCGGCAACCGCACCCTTTGACACCTTTAACTCTGGTCTTAGCGACGCAGGCCGAGACGACCGATCAGCGTTTCGTAGCGGCTCTGGCTCTTACGACGCAGGTAGTCGAGCAGGCTGCGACGACGACCAACGAGGATCAGCAGACCACGGCGGGAATGGAAATCCTTCGCGTGGGTCTTCAGGTGCTCGGTCAGGTTAACAATGCGCTCGGTCAGAATTGCAATCTGCACTTCCGGTGAACCCGTATCCGTGGGGGTGGTCTGGTATTCACTGATAACTGCCGTGCGGCGTTCTGCGGTAATCGACATCACTGTCTCCGTACAAAGAAGGTTCTAGAGAATCCGCACAGGGCGCAGGAAGCCGTCTTCCCGACGGCACAGGCCCAGTACGCGCCCCCCTTCCATGGCCCGCACAGGCGCATCTTCATCATCAATCTGAGGGAGACGATCCATCAGATCGACAAGGCTGATCGCCTGTCCGTGCAACAAGGACACTGCTTCATCTTTGGTCAGGGCCACCGCCGGGATGTCGGCCAGCGCGGTCGAGACCGGACGCAACAGCTCCGGTGAGGCATGGGGGTTTTCGTCGTTTAGGACAATTTTGTCCAGAACAATCGCATCGGCCTCGGTAAAAGGCCCCACGCGCAGGCGGCGCAGCGCGGTGATATGCCCCACAGTGCCGCAGGCCAGCGCCACATCCCGCGCCAGAGCCCGCATATACACCCCTTTGCCGGACTCGACCTCAAAGATCGCGGTATCCGCATCGGGCCGCTCAATCAGTTCAAACCGGTCAACGCGGGCGGGGCGGGGCGGCAGTTCCGGCGGGCGGCCTTCCCGCGCCATGTCATAGGAGCGCTCCCCGGCCACTTTCAGCGCGGAAAAGACCGGCGGCACCTGCATGATGTCCCCCGTCAGGGCAGGCAGAGCGGCGCGGAGCTGCTCATCCGTCGGGCGCACGTCGGACACGTCCGTCACGTTGCCATCAGCATCGTCACTATCCCGCGCTTCACCCAGCTTCAGCGTAAAGCGGTAGATCTTGGTGCCGTCCATAATATACGGCACGGTTTTGGTGGCCGCGCCAAAGGCCAGCGGCAGCAGGCCGGTGGCCAGCGGGTCCAGCGTGCCGCCATGCCCGACTTTCTGCGCATCAAAAATCCGTTTGGCCCGACCCACCATCTGGGTGGAGGTCACCCCGGAAGGCTTGTCGATCACCAGCCAGCCATCCAGGGGGCGGCCGCGTCTGCGTCGCATGAAGAACTCCCGTCGTAAAATTCAGAAAACCGGCCGGAAGACCAGTAAAGCAAGGCTGCATCTAGCGGACCCGCCTCCCCGCCGCAATGGCCGGGCCGCCGCAGCTCTTCTCTCAGAACATGGCCGCCACACCCCCTGCCGGGGCTGGTCAGCCCGGAAACCGTGCCCTAATGTCGCCACACATCATGACTGATCACACCGCCCACGCCGCCCCTCCGCATCCGGCACCGCCTGCTGAAAAACCTGTCTGGACGCTGGAAGGGGACACAAACGCTCCTCAGCTTGTACTGCGGGGCGCGTGGACTGTACAAAGTGGCGGCATGGCCCCCTTCCCGGCCGACGGGCTGGCGCAGGGCCGGGACCACAGCACCCTGACTTTTGATACGCAGGGTGTAACTGGCTGGGATTCCGCCTTTATTGCGTTCCTCTGGGACGTCAAGCAGGCCGCAGGCCACGCCGGGATGCAGTTTGACCCACAGGGTCTCCCCGCCTCCGCCCAGCGGCTTCTGGCCCTGCTGCCGGACGCCCCGGCCTCCGGCAAGGCCGCAAGCCACAAACCGGCTCCATTGCTGGAACGTGTGGGCGACAAGACTCTCTCCGTCCTGAATGAAACCGGGACTGTGACAGAGCTGGCGCTGGAAACCGCGCAGGGGGCCTTCAAAACCCTGACCGGCAAAAGCGGGATGCGCCTGAAGGATCTGGCCTCCGATATCTGGAATGCCGGCCCCTCCGCCCTGCTGATTGTCGGCGTGGTCAATTTTCTGGTGGGCGCGATTCTGGCCTTTGTCGGGCTGGTGGAACTGCGGCGCTTTGCGGCGGAAATCTACGTTGCCAATCTGGTGGGCATTGCCTGCGCGCGGGAAATTTCCGCCATCATGACCGCCATCGTCATGGCCGGGCGCACTGGCGGGGCCTATGCCGCCCGCATTTCCACCATGCTGGGCAATGAGGAAATTGACGCGCTTCAGGTGTTTGGCATTCCGGTTTCCAGTTATATCCTGCTGCCGTCCATTCTCTCGCTCGGGCTGATGATGCCGCTGCTGTATATCTACGGCACCATCATTGCCATTTTCGGCGGATTTGTTGTGTCCGTCAGCATGATGGACATCTCCCCGCTGGGGTATCTGAACACCACCTTTGACGGCATTGCCCTGCGGGAATTTGTGTTCGGCTTTGTCAAATCCTTCTTTTTTGCCAGCTTTATCGCGCTGGCAGCCTGCCGCGTGGGCCTGCAGGCCGGACGGAGTGCCGCAGATGTGGGGATTGCCGCCACACGGGCGGTCGTGATCGGCATTGTCGGCATTATCGCCATGGATGCGGTGTTTGCCGTTATGGCCACCGCGCTGGGGATCTGAGATGAACGAGCCAGAGACCATTATCTCCGTGCGGGATCTGGGCCTGTCCTTCGGCCCCAAGGTCATTCAGCAGAATGTCTCCTTTGACCTCAGACGCGGGTCTATTTTTGCCGTCATGGGCGGGTCAGGCTGCGGAAAAAGCACGCTGCTGAAAAGCATGATCGGCCTGTTACGCCCCACCGCCGGGCAGATTCTGGTCGGGCAGGAAGATTACTGGGCACAGAACGACAAACGCCGCACGGAAATCAATCATCGCTTTGGCGTGCTGTTCCAGAGTGCTGCCCTGTGGAGTTCCATGACCGTGGGGGAAAATGTCGCCCTGCCCATGGAAATGTTCACCAGCCTGCCGCCCGATGTCATCCGCCGTCTGGTGGAACTCAAACTCGGCTTTGTCGGCATGGAACAGGCCATTGACCTCATGCCCTCTGAAATTTCCGGCGGGATGCGCAAACGGGCGGGCCTTGCCCGCGCCATTGCGCTGGACCCGGATATTCTGTTTTTTGACGAACCCTCCGCCGGGCTGGACCCCATTACCTCCGCCCGGCTGGATGACCTGATACTGACCCTGCGGGACGGACTTGGCGCAACCATCGTGATTGTCAGCCACGAACTGCCAAGCCTGTTTGCCATTGCGGATGACGGCATTTTTCTGGACGCCAAAACCCACAAACCCATTGCCCGCGGCTCCCCGCGGGATTTGCGGGACCACAGCACCATTCCGGAAGTCATGGCCTTTATGAACCGTCAGGCAGACATTCCCCCAACAGATGAGACAAAGGGCTGAACGATCATGGCTGAAAGCACAAACCGTAAAACCCTGATCGGCGCATTTGTTCTGGGGGGTGGCGCGCTGGCGCTGGCCGTGATCATGCTGTTCGGGCACATGCGCTTCTTCGCGCCCTCGCGCGAGGCTGTGGTGGTGTTCCAGAACTCCATTACGGGGCTGGCCGTGGGCGCACCTGTCAATTTCCGTGGGGTGAAGGTCGGGTCTGTCAAAAGCATTACCCTGCGTTTTGACCCGCTGGACCGTAAAGCCTACATCCCCGTCCAGCTTACGCTGGAGCCGGACCAGATCCATATCGTGCGGGACGTGCCGGGGGGCACCAAAGTCAGCATGCAGGAGATGATTGCCAACGGCCTGCGGGCTGAACTCAATCTGCAAAGCTTTGTCACCGGGCAGTCCAATATCGAGCTGGATTTTGATAAATCCACCCCGGCCATCCTGCATCCGCGTATTACAGGCGAGCTGGAAATCCCCGCCCGCCTGTCCACCATGGAAAAACTGAAAGACACGCTGAGCGATCTGCCCGTGAAGGATATTGCGGGCCACGCCGATGCCACGCTGCTGTCCATCAAGACGCTGAGCGACAAGATGAACACCGACCTGCCGCCGCTTCTTGCCAGCGTGAAAATCACCACAGACCGCTCTCATGACACTGTTCAGGCCGCAACCGATGCCATCCGGGACCTTCAGGCCAAGCTGGATGTGACACTGCTGAAAATGGACAAGCTGCTGCAAACCAGCACAGACCAGCTCACCAACCGCGGTGCCGATATGCACGCGACCCTCGCCTCCGCCACCAAGACACTGGACACGCTCCAGACCATCCTTTCCCCGCGTTCCATAGATCGCGCCAATCTGGATGCCGCCCTGCGCGATATTGCCGCCGCGGCGGCCTCTCTGCGTGGCTTCTCCAGTGATGTTGAACGCAACCCGCAACTCCTGCTGATGGGACGCCGTCCATGATGCTTTCTCTGCGCCGCCTCTCCTGTGCTGCTCTGCTGTGCGGCTGCGCGCTGCTGACGTCCTGCGCCTCCCCGCCGCTGCGGCTTTATACGCTGGGCATGCCGTCTGATCAGGCAGTGCGGCAGCCGCACCTCTCCCCCCGTGCGAGCACGATTGAAATCAGCCGCACCGTGATTCCGGATTATCTGGACTCGCAGGATATTGTGCTGCGGAACGGGGAAGAAATTGTGCGCAGCCCCAAATCCCGCTGGGCGACACGCCTTTCTCTGGGCATTACGGATCTGATCACCAACCAGATTGCCACCTTCCACCCGAACGAGCTGATTACCGACCAGCCTCTGGCCGATGCCGCAACGCTGCGGGTGCAAGTCAATATCTCGCGTCTGGATGTGGATGCGAACGGCTCAGTCGTGCTGGACGCCAACTGGGCGGTTCTGCCGCAAGACCCCAACAAACCGCTGATCCGGGACCGTGTGCATCTGTCTGAAACCGGCGATGTCAGCACCGATGCCGCCATTGCGACACTGATGCGCAAGGTGATCATTGAGCTGGCAAACCATGTCAACCAGTCAGTCCCGCCTCACGCCTGAACAGGCTGAGAGGCGGCCCGGCGGGTCAGCGGGTCAGGATGACGCCTGATCCGCTTTTTTCCTGCGTCCGGCGGCCCGCTTTAACGGGGCAGACCTGACTTCCGTACCCTTCGCAACACGCGGAGCAGCCTGAGCGGCAGATTTTGGTGTGCGCACGGTTTTGGAAGACGCGGATGCCACCTGTTTTGCCGCGACCCGAACAGGGGCTGTTTTCCGGGCGACAGGCTGACGCGGTTTTTTAGCCGGTGTGACGGGTTCAGCTTTTACGGCATCCGGCTTATTAATCTTCGATGCCCCTTTGGCCTTGCCACGCTTTGGCACAGTACCATTCCGCGGGACATCGGCCTCAGCCGCGCGCTCCTGCAAAACAGGCGCCGCCTTGTGGCCGGTTATCAACTGGCTGATCAGGTCTTCATACCGCGCCAGATACGCCTTCATGCACAAGGTGCGTTCTGCCTCAGCCCGCGCTTCCTGCCGCATTTTTTTGGCGGTGCGGGTGTCATTCAGTAGTTCCAGAACGCCCTCAGCAATCCGGTCCGGCTCCGTAAACGGCACCAGACGGCCTGTCACGCCATCTTCAATAAATTCTTCAACAGGCGCTGTGGCACTTCCCACAATCGCGCACCCGGCCGCCATTGCCTCACGCAGAGACCATGACGCCACAAACGGATACGTCAGATAAACATGCGTATCTGACCGCTGAAGCAGTCTAAGGAAATCGTCGTAAGAGACTTTGCCGACAAAATGGATGCGGGAGAGATCAAGCTCTCCGGCCAGTTCCTCCAGCATCCGCTCCCGCCATGACCCGGAGGGCAGACGCGCCCCATAGCTGACGCCATCGCCCCCGACCATAATCACCCGGGCGTCCGGCTGCTCCCGCAGAATCCGCGGCAAAGCGCGCATAAAAACATGGAACCCGCGATACGGCTCCAGATCACGGGAGACATAGGTAATCAGTTTCTCCTTGGGAGAAACATGCACATCCTTGATGCTGAACTTGCGACGATGCGCCGTGGCGTCCGGGCGGCACAGTTCCAGATCCACCCCTTCGCGCAGAACAGTAATTTTCTCCCGCGCCCAGTCAGGGTAAGCACTTTTCTGAAATTCCGTAGGCGTCTGGCCGTACCCCGGAGAGGTCAGGGCTTGCAGGTTGATGGCGTTTTTCGCCCGGACCAGCGGCATCATGGCGGGCTGCATGGGGAATTCCGGGTCAAACCCGACGTCAAACCCCGGTTCATCATGATAATAAAATTCAAAATAGCCCAGCACCGGAACGCCGGGGAACACATCCTGAATATTCAGCAATTCCCCCCAGCCATGATGGCCGATGATGATATCCGGCTCAAACCCAAGGTCCCTGAGCGTGCTGGCCGCTTTTGCCACGGCATCCGCCCGCACAAGCCCCAGATCAAACTCCCGCGCGCCGGGATGCGTCTGCTCCGTGGCGTGGCGGGGCATCCGGTAGATTACCCGCCGCACGCCGGGAATAAGATTGGCGTTATCTTCACTGATAAAAACAATCTCGTGCCCACCGGCCTGCACCAGATGACGCACGAGATGAAGGTACTGTCCGGGGAAGTTCTGGTGAATAAAAAGATACTTCAAGGGATTACCTGTATTGCTATGCCACCACGTTCCCGGACTGGCCCGGTTTTTTAAACCGGACCTTCAGGAGTTTTTAGCGCCGGGAAGAGGGTTTGCGGCCACGGCCACGCCCTGTCGGCGGAGCTTTGGCCGGGGCTGCTTTTGGCGCTGCAACCGCTTTGCGCGGGCGCCCTGCGGATTTGGCAGGCACAATCTCTGGCGCTGCATTTTTCACAGCGCGTCCCTTACCCGCGGGACGACCAGCACGCGGCTTGCCCGGCGTTTTACGGGCCGGACGCTCTTCTTCTATAAACAGTTCAAACTCTTCAGCCGTATCCGCCTCGGCTTCCAGTTCCTCAAGATCTTCCAGAAGTTCGGCTTCTTCAATTTCTTCTTCTAAAAGTGCGGCAAGATCGGCAGCGGCCTCGGCTTCCGCAACGGCGTTGCGGCCCTTGCCACCCCGGCGGCCTTTCCCGCGGCCACCCTCTTCTTCACGCGGCAGGATTTCCAGCAGGAAGGCCTCCAGCGGAGCCAGACTGGCGGATTCAATCGGCTCACCGCTTTCAACCGGCCCAACGCGCGTGCCATCGGTAAAGGTCGCGGTCACCCGGCAGATAAATTTCTTTGCGGCTTTGCCTTTCAGGCGGATGCACAGGCCCAGAATAGGCAGCGCCATCCCGCGGCTGCCGCAATATTTGCCGCCTTCAACCCACGGAGAGAGCCAGCCTTTGCCAAGAACGGCCTGATATTCAATATCATCAGCGCCAATCTCTTCAGACGGTGCAATTCCAAAACCTTCAATCCACGCATGGCTTCCGGGCTCACCCATCCACTCACCCACGCGGGACATGACATCGCCACGGCGCTGAATATGCGCACCAATTTCTGCCGCATAGGGACTGAGGGCTGCCACAGGAGCAGGCGCGGCATGAGGCACGGCAGGAGCGGCCACGGGAGCAGACGCCTGACCTTCCGGCGCAACAGGCGCATGCTGCGCAACCGGACCAGCACTTGCATCATGGCTTAGCTGCACAACCTGCAAACGGGGTGCGTCATGCGGGGAGCCGAGTTCCTGATACACCGTGACCAGCACCTGCGCGGGGCCACGCTGCACGCGGATCAGTGCTGCGCCATTCTGGCCCCCCAGCCAGCCATCTTCATCAAACGTCACGATGCTGATGTTGCCTTCATCCCGCACAGGCGGCTGAGACAGGCGGACTCCGGGAAGACCGGCCGCCGTGGGCGCCTTCTGTCCGGGGGCGTGAAACACGCAGAACAGGCCTGTCTGAAGCGTCATCAGATGGCCCGATACCTTAAGATCAGAAATCCGCTGAGGCGCAGGCGTCTGGGTAGTCTGTGACATAAAATTTCTTCCATCGTGACGATACAGGAAAACTGTAAATCAAAAAATCATGAGCCAGTAAAGAAAAGGTTATTATGCAGACACACCCCGGCCCTCAGCGACAATGCGTCCGAGTTTTATCAATACGTCATTCAGACCCTCTTCTAAAAGATCTGTCTTTAACAGCATACCCTGTTTTGTGGCCCGTATCCGTTCAGCCGGGGCTCCAAGGTCAAATGCTGCAACTTTCAAACCCGCTTTCCAGGCCAGTCCGAGCGTAAAACACCAGGTTTCCGGCCAGACAGAAGGTAAAAACGCATAATCCGCCTGCACGGAGGCAATCAGCGGGATGGCGTCCTCCTCCTGATATTCTCCCGTTACAAAAACATGGCCGGTGCGCATCAGCGCCTCATCATCCGGTGTGTGCCCCACAATCACAAATTCGAGCGGCAGGGCCCGCAACGCGGCGTCGCGTGCGGCAGCAAGCAGCACATCATACCCCTTCTCCCGCCCGATGCCGCCAATAACACACACCCGGACACGCTCACTCCGGGAGGCCCCCAGAACAGCCACACCGGGAATGCGCTGTTCCGGCACCGGAAACGCCCTCTGCCGGAGTGCTTCCCCTTCAGCACAGAGCACTGCATCCTCTTCCAGAAACTGCACCTGGCAGGTCAGGCTGGCATACTGCCGCTGCATTCGCCGGGCAGCATCGTGTGACGGGACATAAACGGTCTGCGCAGTGTTCAGAAAAGCTTCTGCGCGCGTGCGATAAACCGTAACGGAAACATCCTCCTCCATCTTGCGGCCCAGCAGCGCGATACACGTCTCGCACCCTGCCACATCCGGCTCACCACAATACCGGCCCTTCACCCCCATCAGAGAAATTCTCTGACAAAACCACATATAATCATGAATATGGACAGTATAAGGGCAACCCAATGCCTCAGGCAGACCGTAGAGCATCGGACTGTGCCCGGCCAGATGGTGCACTTCCACCTCTGCTGCTCCTTCCGCCTTTAACAGGCGGGTCAGCAATGCCCACTCATCCGGCAGCCTGAAACGCAGAGACGGATAAGCATCTACTCCCCCCTCCTCCATCACACACCCTCCGCCTGTGGGACGAAGAATAAGAGGCCGCACGCCCTGCGCGGTGAGAGCCGTGACGCGCTCACCCACCACACGCTCAACGCCGCCGCCATAATCATGCGTGACAAGCACCACGGCTCGTCTCTTCCGGCTTTTCCGTCCGGACGTGCTCTGCGGTGCGGCCGCCCGGAAGCGCACAAGATCAAGCCGCCGACGGGCGTTAAACAGAAGATCTTTCTCAATCCACGCCGCAATCATCTCATGATAACCGGGATGCAGGCGGTTCAGAATCGCCTCGTTCCGGCGCATCAGTCCGTTGCGGGTTCCCCCGAAAGACGCCGACCCGACATGCGCAACATACGCGCCGGGCGCCGCCTGATGCCGCCATCCCAGAGCGCGGGCGCGCATGCAAAAATCATTTTCTTCCCCATAGCCTTGCGCAAACACATCGTCCCGCAGTAGCCCGGTCTGCGCCAGACAGTCATGCCGGATATACATGCAGAAGCCGTTAGCAGTCGGGATTTCAATCGCGTGCCCGGCATTGGCGGCCTGCGCCTGCGCCATCAGATCCTGCGTCTGCGCAAGGTCGGGCACAGGATTTTTCTTATCCGGAGAAGGGTAGGACAAAATACTGGCGTCATTAGAAAAGGGTGTGACCGTCCCGGTCCCGGCGGACGCATAAGCAATACGCCGCAACTCTTCCACCCAACCCTCGGCTACCAGCGTATCACTGTTCAGCACAATCACATCATGCCCGGCCACCTCCCGCAAACCGGTATTAACGGCTGAGGGAAAACCGTAATTGCGCGCATGGGTCAGAACACGAAACCCGGCCTTCTTCGCAAAACGTGTCACGGCCAGCACCAGATCCGGGTCCGGGGCATCATCATTCACAATGACAACCGGAACGTCAGCAGACGGAACAGTCCGCTGCACCGCTTCAAGACACGCCAGCGTGCGATCTTTGTCCCGATAAACCGGGATAACAAGAGCAACCCCGGCCTGCTGGCCAGAGACGCACGGGGTTCCTGCCACAGCCCCCTGCACAGGAACCGGAACAAAACCGGGAAACCCCTTTATTTTATCAGGCGTTTTTCGAGCAAGAAAACTGTCCGCAAGAGCCTCCGCAACGATCCTGCCTGAGCGCCGTTCCAGCCCGACATCCAGAGGACTACCCGCAAGATCTCGCCCATCAGGCCCGACCACCCGCACCGGCACATCCGGCAGAGCGTCAAACGGCAGCGATAAAGCGCGATAGCGGGCCAGCGGCACGTCAGAAGGAACAGAGTCACTCACGTTTTCTGCGGTGATTGTATGCAGAACTTTGCCTGTGGAAGCATCCTGTATCTGCACAACAGGCGCACGATCCGCGTCATGGGGCAGCCAGACCCAGCCCGTCAGCCCGTCCGGCCCCGCCTCAACCAGCCCCTCACTTCGCGCAATTGCAAACGGCTGAACCGGATTACCCACTAAAAAAGGCTGATCTTTCAGACGAACTTCCAGAGAGCGCGCCGTCTTCCAGCCCACAGGACAGTGCCAGCCTGTTTTTTTGCGCACCATTTTGACCGCGTGCGCATCCAGCAACACAACCGGCGTCTGCCCGGCAACAGCACCACCCAGCCGCAGCGTGCCATCCCCCTGCAAGCCACACCAGCCCGCAAGACCATTCAGCCTCGTGATCTTATCCGCAAGTTTTGCACTATCAGATGTGCAGGAAAACCGGGACAAAACCTGCCCCAGTGCTGAAACGGCAGCAGCGCCATGACCAGCCGCCTGCTGAAACGTAGCCAGAAGAACCCAGCCCTCCCGAAAGTCGAAACGATCCAGAAGGGTTTTCAGAAGATCAATTGCCCCACCAACATCCCCGACAGCCTGCCGTGCCAGTGCAAGAGCGAGCATGACATGAGGGTTATCCCGGGCCTGCCGGTTAGCGCGTTCCAGCCAGTCCCAGGCTTCCGACTCCCGCCCGGCCTGCCAGGCTTCATTGCCGCGCTGAAACGTCGCCTGAGCCCGTGCGCTGGCCCACACCTGCCAGGCCGCCCGATCTTCCTGCGTCACAAAACCAGAGAGCGCGCCTTGTGTCTCATCTGACTGCGCCATCAGCGAACCCGCTCTCTGCTTACCATCGCTACGCCTTATAACGGACTATCAGCTCTCTGCGGGCAAAGGCACTGTACCGCCAGTGCCGATGCTTGCCAGTTCCGCACTTGCCTGCGCAAGATTCTGTGCTTCGGCCTTCCGGTACCAGATACGTGCCTGTTCCAGATTCTTTTCACCCCCCAGACCATTGGCGTAGTACCGCGCAATCATCAGCTGGGCTGCCGGATGCTCCTGTTCTGCCGCCCGGAGGAACCACTCCCGCGCGAGAGCCCGGTCTTCCGGCACATCATGACCACCGCCATAGAGTGCCGCCACGGAGAACATGGCTGAGGCAGTGCCCCGCTCTGCTGCCTGTTTGTAAATCCGCAGGGCTTCCGGATGATTTTTCGGACCACCAACACCCGTGACCAGCAGATCAGCATACGCAATCTCGGCTTCTGCCATGCCTGCTTCCGCGGCTTTCTGAACCCACGCCCGGCCTTCCACAGGGTTCTGTGCAACGCCACGCCCCTGCAACAACATCTTCCCGTACCAGTACTGGGCGTTGACCACCTTTTCCGCGGCTTTATGCAGCCAGAGGAGGGCTTCCTCTTCATCCCGCTCAACCCCGACGCCCTGCGCAAGACAGACACCAAAGTTAAACGCGGCCAGCAGGTCGCCCTCTTCGGCGGCATGCTTATAGAACTCCATGAGCGCCCGGCCGTCTTCTCTGGGCGCATCGCCTTCAAGCACCAGATTAGCGAGATCAGCCGTGGCTTTCTTATCGCCCTGCTCTGCTGCCAGCTTAAACCAGGAGGAAGCCGCTTCCGGATCTTTCGGAACACCCACACCCGCCATGTAAATGGTCCCGAGTGTGTGGCTTGCAGCCGCATGGCCGTGTTCGGACGCAAAACGATACCATGAAATCGCTTCTGCATAGTTGGGGGGAAGGTCTATCCCACGCCCATACCAGTCGCCCAGAATAGCCGCCGCTTCAGCGTCACCCGCCAGCGCGGCTTTGCGCAGCCAGCTTTCACCCCGGTCGCGGTTCCGCTCAATCCCTTTGCCCGCCATAAGGGCGATGCCGTATTTTGCCTGTCCACCCCGGACATTCTGCTCGGCGGCCCGACCGAAATAGGCTGTCGCCAGAGCATCGTCCTGCGGAACGCCGGTGCCCCGCTCGGCCATCACGCCCATCAGATAGAGTGCTGTGCCCAGCCCACCATCCGCGGCTTTCTGCAACTCCACCGCTGCCTGAGCATACTGCTCATACGTCTGCGCGCCTTTCAGCGCCGCAAGACCAAGCCCCAGATGCCCCTGTAAACATCCTGCATCTGCTGACTTCTGATACCAAAGCAACGCCTGATCAGGGTCCCGAATATCATCCGGTCCTGCACTCAGGATATAGCCATACAGAGCCTGCGCATCGGAGTTACCAGCCTCCGCGGCCTGTCTGGCCCAGCGAGCCGCTTTGTAATAATCCGGCTGAGCTTTTTCCCGCTTTTTGTAGTCCTCAAAAACAGAAGACAGGCTCTCGCCTTCTTCTACCTCGGGTGGCAAGCCATGCAGATACAACGTCGCCAGAATAAAAGCAGCCCGGTCCCAGCCTTTCAAAGCCGCACGCCGGGTCCAGCGCGCCCCTTCAATCAGGTTGGGAGGGGCTCCCTGAGCGTTCAGATAAGCCTGCCCGACCAGATACTGCGCTTCCGGCTGCCCTTCTCTTGCAAGGGTTGTCAGAACCGTAAAGGCCTTGGAGTGCTCCCCTTGCTCAAGCAAGCTCTTGGCCTGAAGCAGCCTGTTATCGGCTACTGGCTCGTTGCGCTTTCCAAAGAGGCGGCTAATCAGATTTTTCAGCATACTATGCCCCTTCCCCCAACAAGACTCAGCTAACCGCGGCTCCCCTCAGGGCTCACGCATGCCGTCTGTCATCAGCGGCATAAAGCTGTTCAGCAGATATTGCATGACAGTCCGCTTACCAACACGAATATCAGCCGTTACAGGCATCCCAGGCTGAGGGTGGAAGAAGCTCGGCACCCCATGTAATGTATAACGATCAACGCGCAGACGAACACGGTAAAACTCTTTGCTGCTGCTATCTGGGGTTACATCGTTACTATCCTGCGCGCCCCCACCAGAGGAGTTTCCAACAAAGGAATCCGCACTAATCGTTCGCACAGTCGCGTCAGCGCCACCATATTGCTGGTTTGGGAACGTCGCAAACTTGACGAGTGCCTTATCTCCAAGGCGAACAAAGCCAGCGTCTTTGCCGGACATAACCGTTTCGATTTCAAGCCCTTTGCCGACAGGTACCAAAGTCATCAACTTTTGGCCAACTGTCAGGACGGCCCCGACAGACACCTTGGAGATATTGAGTACAACAGCATCTTCATCTGCCTTCAATGTCACCAAACTATTATGCAAGACGGCTTTCTGATAAGCACTTGTTGCTTCTGAAAGATGATGCTGTGCAGTTACAAGATCACGATAAGCTTCCGCTTTCCAGTTCTGAATATAGCCTTCTTTTTCAGAAACCTGAGCTGCCAGTTTATTCCGCGTACTACCCGCCAGTTGCTGCGCTGAAATCTGGGAACGCTCGACTTCCATCAGGTCATTCTGAGCACTTAGAGTGGAAAGCTTGCTCCCGACCTGATCTTTCTGCAACTGCATCCGCATTTTATGCACATCCGCCGCCACTTTGGCGCGTGCCGCATACATGGCAGCGCTGGCCTGAGCACTCTGCAGTTCATTTTGCAGGCTGGCAATCTGCTTGTCATAATTCATGACTTTGGCATCAAACTCAGCTTTGCGCCTTAGAAATGCTTCGGCCTGCTGAACAGAGGGCGGATTCTGGGGATCGGCCACGTAAGTTTTCCCCTGCGTCTCTGCGATAAGACGATCAACTTCGGCCTGATACTGGTCATTCTGGGTGCGCATGTTGTCGATATCCGCACCTGACGTCGTCGGATCGAGATGCGCAAGAACATCCCCTTTATGAACAAAATCCCCTTCCCGCACGTCAATGGAACGAACAATAGACGTATCCAGCGGCTGAACCACAAGGGTCTGTTCTGTTGAGACCAGACGACCTTGTGTTGAGACAACCCGGTCAAGAGGGAAAACCGTCATTACAGTCACAGAGGACAGAACCAGCGCCCCAACCAGCCACGTGATATACTGCGCTGATGGGGTTGGTGGCATATTGACCAGTGCGGCAGTAGGAGAATGAAACTCCAGCAACGCCACGGGCATATCGTCCTGTGCATACGGATCATCCGCCTGACGCAGAAAATCAGCCTCCTGCCCCTGATCCACTTCAGAACCAGCGGTCTGACCTGAGGCCACAATATCCTGTTCACTCATGGCTTACTCTCCCTCAGCGACCAGAGAAGACGAGCTGGGTTTGGCTCTTCCTTCCGTATGACGATTTTGCTGCATCCACAGCGTGCGATAAATATCGCACCGTTCAAGCAGGACATCATGTGGGGCAATATCTGCGACAGATCCGTGGTCCATCACACAGATCTGGTCGCAATTTACCAGAGACGACAGGCGATGCGAAACAATGACCATGGTGCGCCCTTTGCCAATCCGTTCAAGATTGGCGTTCACCAGTGCTTCACTTTCAGGATCGAGTGCAGAGGTCGCCTCATCCAGAATCATCAGCTTGGGGTCAGTAATGACTGCGCGTGCAATCGCCAGACGCTGGCGCTGGCCACCGGAAATATTGGTCGAGCCTTCTTCAATAAAGGTCTCATACCCGGCAGGCATCCGTTCAATAAATTCTTCCGCGCCGGCCATACGCGCCGCACGCACGACGTCATCAATCGTATATCCTGGACGGCCTGCCGTGATGTTTTCGCGGATAGTACCACGAAACAGGAAGTTATCCTGCAACACCACACCAAAAGACCGTCGCAGATGGGTCAGATTAATTTCACGCAGATCAATCCCATCCAGCTTCAGATAACCTGTATAGGACCGACTGACCCCCTGAAGCAGACGCGTGATGGTAGACTTCCCGGAACCGCTCCGCCCCACCAGACCGAGCATAGTTCCTGCAGGCACTTCAAAGTTTACGTTGTTAAGAGCTTTGGATGTTGAGCCTGGATAAGTAAAATCCACTCCGTCAAACGAGAGTGCTCCTTTAATCGCAGGCCGCATCCCGGTTGTGAGTGCCTTTGTTTCCGAGGGTTGATTGAGCACAGAGGCAGCTTCCCCCAAAGAGGTCATGACTTCGTTAAAATCATCAAGAAGCCTAGCAAACCCAACAAGCGGTGATGCCACTCTATTACCAAGCATCATAAATGCAACTAACCCGCCAACCCCGACAGAAGATGGACTTACCAGCGCCAGATAGGCCCCAATAAGAATAATACCGCGGTTGATAAACAGATCCAGAGGCATCACAAGAGTTTGCGGCCAGTTAGACATTCTTCCAACGGCAAGCTTCCATCGGATCACAACTGCGGTTGCTTCATCCCACACCTGCTTACGCATATTCTCCAAGGCTAGTGTCTTTAAAGTACGGATACCGGCAACTGTTTCGTATAAAATAGCGCCGCGCTCACGGTCTGCCTGCATTTGCGCAGTCATGACCTTAGCTACAGGTCCCATAAAAACCACCACGATGAGGCCGATACAACCAGCAGCAGCGACGGTCATCCATGCAAGGGTCGAACTGAGATAAAATAGAAAAGGTAAAATAACGACAAGCGTGAAGAGGTCGAGAAAAGTATTCATAAGCTTTCCGGTCAGAAAATCTCGGACCTTATAGATCGCCATGACACGACCAAGCAGGTTACCCGCCTGCTGACGTTCAAAATACTCCAGTGGTAGCGACACCAACCGACTGAATACATGTAAGGAAATGCGAGAATCAACACGGGTCGTCAGCACCATGGACAATTCACGACGTCCATAAGACAACAGAACTTCATAAACGGAAAAAACAACAATAATGCCACTGATCGAAATTAGCGTAGACATAGATTTGTAATTCACCACCCGGTCAATGACCTGCATAACAATGAGAGGTGGGAAAATCTGCAGAATACTCAGCGTCATGGATGCAATGGCAATATCACGCAGGGACCGTTTTTCCCGCAGGACCATCTTGGCCAGCCAGGTCAGATTAATCGGGGCATCAGCTTCAGACTGGTCACGACGCCGCTTAATCAGCAGAACGTCACCGGTCCAGATCCGGCTCAGACGCAGTTCATCCACAGGCACAGGCGCAGCCGCTTCATCCTTTAACGGATCACGGAGCCAGACAACACCTTTGGCCGGGTCTGCCCCCACCATCACCGCAGCGGAGCCGTCCCGGAACATCAGCACAATCGGCGGGGAGTTGGTCATTTTGACCAGATACCGCCACTTGATGCGCATCCCCTTGGCGACAGCACCCTGTTCTTCCAGCCAGCGCACCAGAGTGGCCGGAGACGGACTTTCTTCCCCGGGTTCTGCCGCAAAATCACGGACATCCAGTTCCAGCCCATGGAAGCGGGCCGCTGCAACAACCGCTCTCAGGCGAATCATCGTGGGGCTGACGCGGGAGGCACTTTCACGGCCTGGATCAGAAGAAGGGCCAGAAACATCAGGCACATGATCAGTCTGGTTCACGAACAACCCTTTTGACAAACCTTAATACGCGGCCCGACCGCCTCAGAATATTGGCTCCCGGACAAAAGTCCTTATGACAGGGAGTGCAGGTGACCTCAAAGTGTTTCTCCGCCTGAGGGGCGGGAGAGCGTGTTATTTTTTCAATATTCGCAGGAAAAACGGCTGGAAACCGCCTCCATCCCGCAAAGAGAAAAAACCAGAGGATCAGCGTGAATCACCCGCATCAGACCAGCAATGTCCCGTGCGGGGCAAATCAGACTGACTTTAACAAAAAAAGCACATTCCCCGCGGGCCCGCTCCTGTATCAGGCGCAGCAGCAACCGGCCCAGATACCCTCCCCCCTGACAGCAGGTGCATCCACCGCCATGCACACCCTCGCCAGCCGGTGGGGGGCATACACGCACAGCGCTCCATCCGGCCTGCTGCGCTGCGGTGGGAGAACCGCCGAGAAAAATGGCAAGACTGTCCGGCTGTGCCTGCTGCACGGCCTCTTCCAGAGACACCACTCTCAAAGGAATACGCTGGTCTTCCGGCCCCCTCCAGAGCAGAGGACTGGTGGACAGAGATGCCGCTCTCTGGAATAACACTCTCCCCTCCGGACCGGCGTCCGACCGGGGCTCGTCTTCCCGTTTTTTGTGATTTATGGGTGCCATGTCTTCTCGTCTTCCGCTTCTCGATGCTCTGCGCAATCAGGTCCTGCTGTGTGACGGAGGGATGGGCTCACGCATCCAGATGCTCGATCTGGATCTGAAACGGGATTACTGGGGGCAGGAAAACTGCACGGAAATCCTGACACTCTCGCGCCCTGAGCTGATCCGGGAAATCCACCGCGGCTATTATGAGGCCGGGGCGGACATGGTGGAAACAAACACCTTTGGCGGCTCCCCGATTACTCTGAGCGAATTCGATCTGGCTGACAAGGCGCGCGAGATCAACCGGAACTCCGCCATTCTGGCGCGGGAAGCCGCAGAAAGCTTTGTGGACGGCCGTACCCGTTATGTGGTCGGGTCCGTCGGGCCCGGCACCAAACTGCCGTCTCTGGGCAATGTGGATTATGACACGCTGGAAGCCGCCCTTGCCGAGCAGGGGCGCGGCCTGATTGAAGGCGGTGTCGATGCAATCCTGATTGAAACCTGTCAGGACACGCTCCAGATCAAAGCCGCCGTAAACGGCATGAAAATTGCCCGTGCGGAAATGGGCACCACCACGCCGATTTTTGTGCAGGTGACGGTGGAGACCACCGGCACCCTGCTGGTCGGGCCGGATATTGCCGCCGCAGCCACCGTCATCCACAGCCTTGATGTGGATCTGATGGGCCTGAACTGCGCCACCGGACCGCAGGAAATGGCAGAGCATGTCCGCTGGCTGGCTGAAAACTGGCCACGCCTGACCTCCGTCCAGCCCAATGCCGGCCTGCCGGAACTGGTGGACGGACAGACCCGCTACCCGCTCTCCCCCGAAGATATGGCCACATGGGTCGAGCGCTTTATTGTGGAAGATGGGCTGAACATGGTGGGCGGGTGCTGTGGCACCTCCACACCGCATATTGCGGCACTGGACGCCATGCTCCGCCGCCGTGCGGAAAGCACCGGCCAGCATCGCCCGGCCCCTGTGCCTAAAACGTCCGTGTGGATTCCCTCCGTTGCCAGCCTGTACACACAGGTCCCGCTGCGGCAGGAAAACGCCTATTTCTCCATTGGCGAGCGCTGTAACGCCAACGGCTCTAAAAAATGGCGTGAACTGCAGGAAGCGCATGACTGGGACGGCTGCGTCGCCCTCGGGCGTGAACAGGCGAAGGAAGGCTCCAACGCGCTGGATGTCTGCACGGCCTTTGTGGGACGGAATGAACGCGCGGAGATGGATGAAGTCATCAAACGCTTCACTTCCTCCGTCAACGCGCCACTGGTCATTGATTCCACCGAAACCCCGGTGATTGAAGCGGCCCTCAAGCTGCATGGCGGCAAGCCAATCATCAACTCCATCAATTTTGAGGACGGAGAAGGCCCGGCGTCCGACCGCATGGTTCTTGCGCGCAAGTTTGGTGCGGCGGTCGTGGCGCTGACGATTGATGAAGTCGGCATGGCCCGTCGCCCGGAAGACAAGCTGCGCATTGCCACCCGCCTTGTGGAGTTTGCCTGCGAGAAGTACGGCCTGCCGCAGTCGGATCTGATGATTGATCCGCTGACCTTCACCATCGCGACCGGTGCTGAGGATGATCGCAAGCTGGGCCTGTGGACGCTGGAAGGCATCCGCATGATCCGGGAAGCCTTCCCCGATATCCAGATTGTGCTGGGCCTGTCCAACATCTCCTTCGGGCTGAACCCGGCGGCGCGCGCGGTGCTGAACTCCGTCTATCTGGATCATGCCGTCAAGGCGGGCATGACGGCCGCCATCGTGCATGTCTCCAAAATCCGCCCGCTGCACATGATCGCCCCGGAAGAAGTCAAGGTTGCGGAAGACCTGATTTTTGACCGCCGGACGGAAGAGTACGACCCGCTGCAAAAGCTGCTGGCCCTGTTTGCCGACCGCAAGGCGTCTGAAGCCGTGCAGCGCAAGCGGGCGGAAACGGTGGAAGAGCGCCTGCGGGACCGCATTGTGGACGGGGACCGCAAGGGGCTGGAAGCCGACCTTGATGAAGCCATGGCCAAAATGCCGCCCCTTGAGATCATCAACACCGTGCTGCTGGATGGCATGAAGGTGGTGGGGGAACTGTTCGGCTCCGGCAAAATGCAGCTTCCCTTCGTGCTGCAATCCGCAGAGACCATGAAAGCCGCCGTGGCCCATCTGGAACCACATATGGAGCGCACGGAAGGCCAGCATCGCGGCACCATGGTACTCGCCACCGTTAAAGGGGACGTGCATGATATCGGCAAGAATCTGGTTGATATCATCCTGACCAACAACGGCTATCGCGTCATTAATCTCGGCATCAAAGTGCCTGTGGCGGACATGATTGAAGCCGCCCGGAAAGAAAAGGCCGACGCCATTGGCATGTCCGGCCTGCTGGTGAAGTCCACCGTGATCATGCGGGAAAATCTGGAAGAAATATCCCGCGCTGGTCTGGATGTGCCGGTGCTGCTGGGTGGCGCGGCCCTGACGCGCAACTATGTGGAAGAAGACTGCGTGGCCGCCTACGCCCCCGGTGGCCGCGTGGCCTATGCGCGTGATGCGTTTGACGGCCTGACCCTGATGGACCAGATCGCCCAGAAGGGCTTCGACGATTATCTGGCCGCTGTTGGCAAAAAACGTGAGGGCAAAGCGACCCGCCGCAACGCCCGTGCGCCGGAACAGGCGGAAACCCGAGGCTTTACGCCTGTTGACCCTGCGACCGCACGCGCCCGCCGCACCCGCCTGACAGTCGATGAACCTCAGCTGACCCCACCCTTCTGGGGCCCGCGCGTGCTGACGGCTACTCCGGAAGCCGTTCTGCCCTTCCTGAATGAACGCGCGTTGTATCAGTTCCAGTGGGGCTTCAGAAAGCAGGGCCGTTCACTGGAAGAATTCCTGAAATGGGCCAAGCAGGATCTGCGCCCCATTCTGCGCCGGATGCTGGACCTGACTGCTCAGGAAAACATCCTGAACCCGCAGGCCTCCTACGGGTACTGGAAAGCCGCTGGGGACGGGAATGACCTCGTGCTGTTTGAAGAAGACGGCACCACGGAAGCCGCCCGCTTCACCCTGCCGCGCCAGCCGCGGGACGATGGCGAGTGCATTGCCGACTTTGTGCGCGATATCAACGATGCCGAGCGCGATGTTGTCGGCCTGCAGGTGGTGACTGTCGGGCAGAAAGCGTCTGACATGGCGCGCGACTGGTTTGAAGAAAACCGCTATCAGGATTACCTGTACCTGCACGGCCTCTCGGTCGAGATGGCGGAAGCCATGGCGGAATACACCCACAAGCGCATCCGCTCGGAACTCGGCTTTGCCGCGGAGGATGCGCGGGACATGGATACCCTGCTCCAGCAGGGTTATCGTGGATCACGCTATTCCTTTGGGTACCCGGCCTGCCCGCGTCTGGAAGACCAGCACCCTATCCTGCGGTTGCTGGACGCAGAGCGGATCGGTGTTTCCCTGACAGACGGGGACCAGCTCCACCCGGAACAGTCCACCTCCGCCCTTGTTATCCTCAACAAACACGCGAAATACTTCACCATCTAAGGCCTGTCCGGGTCTGTAACGCCCCTCTGGTCTGGGGTAAGCCGGGCACCCCGGTCCTGACCACCGCACCAGAAGGGAGCCGCCACCTTGGAACTGCTGACACTCGTTGATCTTGCCGGAAGCGTCGCCCTGCTGCTGTGGGGCGTGCATATGGTGCAGACCGGCGTGCAGCGGGCCTGTGGCGCACGGCTGAACAGCCTGCTTTCCCGCATGCTGGGCAACCGGTTTCAGGCCTTTCTGACCGGCCTTGGCATTACCGCCGTCCTGCAATCCTCCACCGCCACAGGGCTGATGATTACCGGCCTTGCCGCCCGTGGGCAGCTTGAGCTGGCCCCGGCACTGGCGGTCATGCTCGGGGCCAATGTCGGCACGACACTGATTGTCCAGCTTCTGTCTTTTGATGTTGCGGCCATTGCCCCGGTTTTTGTGCTGACAGGCGTCATGCTGTTCCGGCGCGGACAGGGGGCATGGCGGGATTCGGGCCGGGTATTTATCGGTCTGGGGCTGATCCTTATCTCCCTGCGGCAGTTTCTCGTGCTGCTCGGCCCGTATACACACCGGCCGGAACTGACGGCCATGCTCGGCGCCATGAGCTCGCACGATCTGGCCGCCATCCTGCTGGGCGCGGTGCTTACATGGATCAGCCATTCCTCCGTCGCGACGGTCATGCTCGTCACCACCTTTGCCACCAGCGGCACCATTCCGGTGGAAACCGCTCTGGCGCTGGTGCTGGGGGCCAATATCGGCACCTCCATCAATCCTGTGGTGGAAGGCAGCCGGACGGACCTCACAGCCCGCCGTATTTCCATGGGCAATCTGCTGGTACGCGCCGTGGGGGCCGGGCTGCTGCTGCCTGTTCTGCCCTGGCTGAGTCCGCTTGTGGCACGGATGGAGCCGGATGCGGCCCGTCAGGTGGCGGATTTCCATACGCTCTTCAACATCCTGCTGGCCCTGCTGATGCTGCCGCTGCTCAACAGCTATGCCCGCCTGATGATACGGCTGATCCCCACGCCACCAAAAACCGCGCAGCAAACCCCCGGCACCCCGCTGTATCTGGACCGGCTGCTACTGGATAAAGCCCCCCAACTGGCCGTGGGCAGCGCCACGCGGGAAGCCATGCGGCTGTGTGACCTTCTTGCGGCCATGCTGCATGCCCTGCGGGAGGGTCTGACCCTGTCCGACCCGGCGCGCACCGGGGCCGCCCGGCCTCTGGGGAACGCCATGGAAGATCTGGGCAATGCCATCCGCTCCTATCTGGCCGGGCTGGACCCGGAGACAGCAAGCCAGAGAGAAATGGACCGGGCGGAAGATATTCTGGCCTTTACCACCCAGCTTCTGCACGCTGAGGATATTGTGGAACGCAGCCTTGTGCCCATGGTGCAGAAAATGGCGCGCCAGCGCGTCCCGCTCCCGCAGGACCTGCTGGCCCCGGTGCTGACCATGACGACGCAACTGACCGCAAACCTGAATATCTGCGCCACCGTCCTGCTGGGCACGGAGCACGGCACGCCCAATCCGCTCAGCGGCCAGAAGGATTTTTTCCGTGATCTGGAGATTGAGGCCACAACGGCCTACTTCGAGCGCCTGCGCCGCCAGACGTCTGAAACGCCTGCTCCCGTCAAGCCGGGTGACGTTTCTTTACAGGATGAAGAGGTCACGTATCAGCTCACGCTGCTGCGCGATCTGCGGCGTGTGAACACGCATATTGTCGCGGCCTCGACCTACCCCATGACCCCTGCCGAAGACGATCTTTTCGTGCAAGGTTGACCAGTCTCACTTCTCCTGCCCATCATGCCAGAATGCCGCATGTGTCCGACCCTAACGCCCGTCCCCCTCTTGCTTCCGGGCAGACCTCTGCGCCGGCAAGGGCGCGCACGGCCCCAGACCAGACGCCCCTCCCGCCAGAACAGCGGGCTGTTATCAAACGCCTGAGTCAGGAGATGGGCCTGCACGCCACAGCCTGCACGGCGGCGTTCATTGCCGGGAATCATCCTGATATTATCCGGGAAAGTGCTGCTTTTATCCGCAGTCTGGAAGCGATCTGGGCCGAAGAGGGACTGGACCCGACGGACGTCTGGACTGAACTGCTGCGCCGTATTGAGGTCGGGGATCTCTTCCTGCGCCTCAATCAGCCGCCGCACCGCAAAAAGCAGAATGGCAAAGCCGTGCGCCCCTGGTGGGTTGCCACCAGCAAACTGCCCTGAAAGACACGAGCCATTATGGCGGCCATTGATATCATTTCCCTCGTGATTGTGGGGCTTTCCGCCCTGCACGGCCTGTGGCGCGGCTTTACCCGGCAGGCGCTGGGTCTTGGCGGGTGGATTCTGGCCATTCTGCTGGCCTGCCGGTTCTATCCGCTGCTGATCCCGTGGACGCAGCCGTACCTGTCCAACCATCTGGCCGCGGATGCCGCCGCCTTTGTCATTCTGCTGCTGGCACTACTCATTGCGGCCTCCCTGCTCTCAGCTTTTATTGTCCGGCTGGTGCATCTCACCGCCCTCAGCGGTCTGGACCGCACGCTGGGGTGTGGCTTTGGTGCCATACGGGGCGCCTTACTCGTTGTGCTGCTTTTTATGGCCGCCCAGTGGTTCATGATGCCGGAAGATATGGCCAGCCTTGAGGCAAACGGGCGGCTGACCCCTTATATTCGTCTTGGCGCAACCTATATCCAGCCATTCCTGCCGGTTTTCAGTGCGAAAGGGGTTGCACCGAATCTCTCCACGGGTCATGACGCCACCTTGTGATCTCTTGCGGCCCTATGCCGGCTACTTGCGGAGGCCCTGCGCACCGATGCTCGCCCACCCGACCCTTCCTGACGCACCTGCGGGTGCGGCCTGCCATGATGACGACCACCCGCATGAAGAATGCGCCGTCTTTGGTATCTGGAACGCCAAAGATGCTGCCGCGCTGACGGCTCTTGGCCTGCACGCTCTGCAACACCGGGGGCAGGAAGCCGCCGGCATTGTTTCCTATGACGGACGCTTCCATTCCCATCGCGGGCTGGGGCTGGTGGGGGATGTGTTTAATGACCCCCGCGTCATGGCAACCCTGAAAGGGGACCGCGCCATTGGCCACAACCGCTACGCCACAACCGGGGCCACGCTGCTGCGCAACGTGCAGCCGCTGTTTGCGGAATTCGCCTTTGGCGGTCTGGCCGTGGCCCATAACGGCAACCTGACCAATTCGGACTCCCTGCGGCAAGAGCTTATCCGCCGTGGCTGCCTCTTCCAGTCCACCATGGATACGGAAGTCTTTGTCCACCTCATTGCCATCTCGCTCTACGCCACGGTGGAAGACCGCCTGATTGATGCGCTCAAGCGCGTCACCGGTGCGTATTCTCTCGTCGTGCTGTCTCAGGACGCGCTGATGGGCGTGCGGGACCCCATGGGGGTGCGTCCGCTGGTGCTGGGCCGCCTGCCGGGTGAAGACGGCAAGGACGGAAGCTGGGTTCTGGCCTCTGAAACTTGCGGTCTGGACATTATCGGCGCTGAGTTTGTGCGCGATGTCGAAGCCGGTGAGCTGGTCATTATCGACGATAACGGCATCCGTTCGCTGCGTCCCTTCGGGGACACCAAGCCGCATTTCTGCGTGTTTGAGTATATCTACTTCGCCCGTCCGGACTCCGTGCTGGAAGGCCTGCCCGTTTATGCCGTACGCAAGCAGATTGGTAAGGAACTGGCGCAGGAAAGCGGTGTGGACGCTGACGTGGTGGTTCCGGTGCCCGATTCCGGCGTGCCCTCCGCCATGGGCTATGCGGAAGCCAGCGGTATTCCGTTTGAACTCGGCATCATCCGCAACCATTATGTCGGCCGCACCTTTATTGAACCGACAGACCAGATCCGTAATCTGGGCGTGAAGATGAAGCATTCCACCAACCGTCCGGCGCTGAACGGCAAACGGGTTATTCTGGTGGATGATTCCATTGTGCGCGGCACAACGTCCCGCAAGATTGTGGATATGGTGCGCGCCGCCGGGGCTAAAGAGGTGCATATGCGCATCTCCTCCCCGCCCACCAAACATTCCTGCTTTTACGGGATTGATACGCCGGAACGCAGCCACCTGCTGGCCGCCCAGCATGATCTGGCCACCATGGCAGAACTGATTGGTGTGGACAGTCTGGCCTTTATCTCACTGGACGGTCTCTACCGCGCCATGGGGCATGAAAGCCGTGACGCCTACCGTGAACGCTATTGCGACGCCTGCTTTACCGGGGAATACCCCATTCCACTGATCGACCACGATCGGGAATTCGGCCCCGACTCAGCCTGAGGCTGGAACCCCGAACCAAAAAAGGCGGCCCCGGTGTGGGCCGCCTTTTTTTATCCGCTCTCAGACCTTATTTCCGGTGACGCGACCCTGCGGCAGAAGCTGGTACCGGGCTGCTTTCCGGCGGCTCAGGCGGCATCATCCGCAACTGTGCTGCGGCCTGATCGGCCAGTTGCCCGAGAAGCTGGCTCAGGGCTTCCACCATCGCCATGGTGCCGGAGGAGACCGCCGGAGCCTGCACCAGCACACGCTGCATATAGAACTGCCCGCTGGTATCCGGTGCGCCAGCCTGCGCGCCTTTGACGGACAGAGCTGCCTCAATCTGCACTGCGCCGGAGGGCCCGGCTGAGAAGCGGGTCACGGACAGTTCCACATAAGCCTGCGGCTCTGTGGAAACCGCGTCATTTTCCGCAAACACACTCGTACCCGGCAGGCGCTGCGCCAGATCCCCCGCCAGTGTGCGGCTGATCTGCCCGGCCAGTGAATCCCCCCACGCATCATTGGCGGAGACGGTCAGCTTATAACCGCTATCCGCTGTCACAATACGGTCCCGATCCAGCCCGGACGCAATGGTCGGCTGACGCACCTCCACAAAGCGCGGGCCACCCGGCGCAGGCTGCCCCGGCACAACGGAAAGGGTGTAGAGCGTCGGCCCCGCCCCGCTGGAGCAGGCCGTCAGGGTCGTCGCCATAACACCCAGTCCGGCCGCCCCCAGCAGCAGGCTACGGCGGGGAAGAGCCGCCTGAAGGCGACGTGAGGAAGGAGAGAACGTCATGCTTTATCGTCCCGATATCAGCGCAGTAGGATGGTTGGTCAGGAACTCGGACAGGAACCGCAGAGACCGCGCCGCCTGCCCAAGCTGAATGACCATAGCCTGAAGATTCCGGTGGAAATCACTGTTTCCGCCATACCCTGCCAGCAGGTGGTTGGCATTTTGCAGGGTCTGGTCAAGCTGGTTCGTCATTTCCGGCAGGCGCTGCATGAGCGGCCCCATGCCACTGCGGAGCTGAGCGCTCATGGCCTGAAGGTTCTTCAGCGACTCTTTCAGGCTGGCCAGAGACTGTTTGACCTCCGGGCTGGTCAGCGTTTTGTCCGCATTGGCCAGCAGGTTGTTGGCGTTTACGCCAATCTGCTCAAACGGCATGGCCGCCAGACGGGACGCCACGGTGGAAAGAGAATCCATAATCCCGTTCATGCCCCCTGCCTGACTGGGGATAACCAGCGTCGGCCCTTCCATGGACGTGGTGGCTGGCGGTGGGTTTTTTACAAAGTTCAGCGAGATCATGGTCTCGCCCGTCAGCAGGCTGGCGCTGTCGGTCGAGGCCCGCAGGCCGTTATCCACCAGCGTTTTGAACATGTCCGTCAACGCGCCATGCCGGATTTCATTCGCGGCCAGCACCCGTTCCGGCTGGATCTGCATGCCAATACGCACGCGCGGATGCCCGGCCTTCTGGTCCAGATCCAGCTTGACGCTGGTCACGCTGCCAATCTGAATCCCGAACATGGTGACCTGACTGCCCGGAGCGAGCCCCTTGACGGAGGATGTCACATACGTCGCCAGCGGCACGCGCTCATGATACCCGGCACTCTCGGAATCCGCCTGACTGTCATACAGCTTGAAGACGGTATCTGCCGGGGCTTCATCCCGCGCGGTTCTGTTATTCTCACGCGGCAGACCAAAGGCGACCCCACCGGAGAACAGCGCCTGAAGGGACTGCATCTGCACCTTCAGCCCGCCAGCCCCAAACCCGACCTGCACGCCCGACACGTTCCAGAAGCGCGTATCCGGGTAGAGATAATGGTCGTACGGCTCGCGCACAAAAAGCTGGATCAGGATCGGCCCGCGGCCACCCGGCGGCATGGTGTAACCCAGCACTTCCCCCACATCCACATCCCGGAAGAAGACCGGAGCCCCCTGCCCGATGGAACCAATAGTGGGGGTAATCAGCGTATAGGTCCGCCCCGGCTGATCAGACCGCACACCCGGCGGGGCTTCCAGCCCGCGGAACTCGGTCTTGCGGTGGCCCTTATCTCCGTCATTACCTTCCGGACCGGGGTCAAACGCAATATACGCGCCGGACATCAGGGTCTCCAGCCCGGTGATGCTGGCCCCGTTAATACGCGGGCGCACCACCCAGAAGCGGGCCTTGTCCGTCAGCATCGGGCTGGAACCCGCATTCATGCGGATGCGTACATTAACGTGCCGCAAGTCATCCGTCAGGGAGATGCCCTGCACTGTCCCCAGCACCACGGCCTTGTTCTTCACCTGCGTCTGGCCGCTTGTCAGGCCGTCTGCCGTGTCAAACATCACCGTAATTTCCGGCCCGTTATTGGCAAAGCTCTTCCAGATCAGAAAGCCCGCGATCACTACGGAAAGGACGGGAATAATCCAGATGATGGAAAACCGGATACGACGCACAACAGCATCCGGCATGGTGCTGTCATTCTCGTCGGGAGACTGATGATGATTCTGTCCGTTCACGCCCTGTCCGGCTCCCTGTTATCCTGATACGCGCTGGTCTGCAGGGCAGCAAAGCCACCCCTGCGGCGTTTGCCGCCGGTGCGGGCCAGCGCCGCATCCCCGTTTTTGCCCGCGGCATCCCACATCAGACGCGGGTCAAATGTATGGACCGCAAAAATTGTCAGCACCACCACAGCGGCAAAGCACACCATGCCACCGTTGGCTGTAATACTCGCCATATGGTTGAACCGCACCATGGCGACAAGAATAGACACCATGAACACGTCAATCATCGACCACCGGCCGATAATATCAATCACACGGTAGACTTTGGACCTGAACCGCAGATGCCGGTGTGACTTCCGCCGTGTTGCCTCGACCATATAGGACAGGCCGATCACTTTAAGCACCGGCACTGTCACGCTGGCAAATATGACCAGCAGGGAGAGCGGGATCATCCCGTCCACCCACAGCTCTATCGCGCCCTCCAGAATGGTATGGCCGGTTCCGGCCCCCATGCGGATAACGGTCATGACCGGATAAATATTGGCGGGCAGATAGAACACAATGGCGGAGACCAGCAACGCCACGGAGCGGCTCATGCTGTTGGCCTTGCGGTGCCGCACCACATGCCCGCAACGGGGGCAATATCCGGAAGGTTCGGTGGGGTGCAGGGGGTGGTCAAACTCCAGAACCAGCCCGCAGGAAAGGCAGGACACCCGGTTGGCCGAAGGCAGCAGAGGCTCATCGGCACTGGCCGCCACAAACGTCAGCGGCAGGCGCGGGCCGCGCATGGGCCGCATGACACTATCAATCTTCCGGTGCCGCCAGATAATTTCCGTGTCCAGCGTAGCATCCGTCGCGGCCATGGAGACCATCAGCCCGGCCACCAGATAAACCGCGGCCCCGACCTCCACAAACGCCAGATCCACCAGCTTGGTGTAGGCCACAAACACGCCCAGAATATAGACTTCCACCATGGACCATGGGCGCAGCGCCTCGTACCACTTCATCAGATGTGGCACCCAGGCGGGCAGGCTCGGCCGGAGCGATGCGGTCAGAATCATCCCCATCATGGCAATGACAATGCCGGGGGCGAGAATGGTGGCAATGGCCACCAGCACGCCCACCTCACCCCAGCCTTCATGCAGCAGTTCGATCGGCCCGGTGAGAATATCTACTGTGCGCTGCCTCCCATACAGGTCCAGCATCATGAGGGTGGAAAACAGCATGGCCACATACAAGGCGGCCGAGGTAATGCAGAACGCAAGTGGTGTGGCAATCGGCGCGGTTTTGTTTCGCCGGTCCAGAGACTGGTCACACCGCGGGCAACGGGCCTGCGTGCCGGGCGCAAGCTCGGGAAGTTTCTGGATCAGCCCGCAACACGGACACTCCATAACACCTTCAAGAACCTGAACGTGCCGGGTGTTATCAACCGATGTATCCTGAACAGGCATCACGGCGTCACGCATCAGGGCGGTAAATTGCGACACGCTCATGCCCGCAATCTTAGAACGAAAAAAACCCGAGCGTAATAGTCATGTCATAAGATTGCAGCCATGCGGGCCGGGAACCCGTCCTGCGGCCCCGCAAATATCTTTTGTTTTCCGCACTCTCCCCCGTTGCGTTTCCCGAACTGCTATGATACCCAGCCTTTCGAAAGTGAGTATGCCCGCTTAGCTCAGTTGGTAGAGCACGTCATTCGTAATGATGGGGCCGGTGGTTCGAATCCTCCAGCGGGCACCACTTTCGGTTTTCCTGAAAATTTTTAGCCGTCACGCTGCAACAGATGCAGAGCCTCGTGCTTGCGTTGCTTGTGCGTCAGTCTGTCAGCAGACTGGCCCTCCGCCTCTTCAGGCAAGAATAATCCCGGCAATCGCAGCGCTCATCAGGTTGGAGAGCATACCAGCCATCACAGCCCGCACGCTGACACGCGCCAGTTCCGCGCGCCGTTCCGGGCACTGGCTTCCAAACGCGGCAACAAGAATGCCGATCGAGCTTAAATTGGCAAAACCACAGAGGGCAAACGTCGCAATAGCACCGCTCCGCACGGAAAGAGCGCCGTTCTGCAAAGACGGACCAAGATGCAGATAGGCGACAAATTCGTTAATAACGAGCTTCAGCCCCAGAACAGAGCCAACCAGCGTACATTCCCCCGCAGGCACACCCAGAAGCCAGGCAACGGGCGAAAAAAGCAGGCCAAAAAGATATTCCAGTGAAAGGTAAGGCATGCTGATTGCCTGCCCCAACGCCTGAAACCCGCTATTGATCAGAGCAATCAGCCCGATAAACGCCACCAGTGTTGCCGCCACAGCAACGGCGGTTTTCGTGCCTTTCAGCGCCCCTTCGGTAATCGTTTCAAACAGTGCCTGATGATAGGAGGAGCGTCCGGCGGCCAGCGTATCCACCCCACTCCCCGCAGGGCGGGGTGCCAGAATTTTGGCAAACATCATGCCACCCGGAATAGCCATGAAGGACGCGGCCACGAGATAATGGGCCGGCACCCCCAGCCCCACATACCCAACCAGCGTCGCACCGGACACGGAAGCAACACCGCTGCACAGCACGCTGAACAGTTCCGTCGGCGCCATCGTGCTCAGATACGGCCCCAGAGCAACCGGCAGTTCACTCTGGCCAATAAAAATGGTGATAACCGCGCCAAACGATTCAAGAGGCGACGTGCCGAGCAGCTTTTGCAGGATTTTCCCGGTACCACGCGCAAAGGCCTGCATGAGGCCGATGTGAAACAAAATAGCGATCAGCGCGCTGACATACACCAGTGAGGGCAGCACCCGGAACGCAAATACAAACCCTTCATGCGGGAAGACGGCGTCCATTTTATCGCCCGCCAGAGGGCCAAACAGGAAGCGTGCTCCTTCATCCCCGCAGGACAGAATGTTGGTGACAAGCCGGGACAGGGACCACAAAACCTGCTGCCCCGCAGGCACACGCAACACCAGAAGCCCGATGGCAATCTGCGCCAGCAGGCAGCTCAGAACCGTGCGAAGGCTGATATTTTTACGGTCTGTTGAGAAAAAGACCGCAATGCCCAGCAGCAGGAGAATCCCCAGACATCCACGACTATGCACTCACTGATCCTTCTCTCACGCTCTGCATGGCCGCCTGCCCTGATGTTATCACCACATAAAACGCCCCTGCTTTACAGCGGACAAAGCCGGGCTTACCGCGCAGCGCCGCCCACAACTCCGGCTGTTGTCCATTGTGGCACCAGAAACTGTGCGGGGCAGTTATCCTGAAGCTGCGGGCTGCTCAGGAATGCATCTGTTTTGGGAAATTTGTCTAAAGACGCAGGTTTAAGCGTAAACCAGATCTGCGAGAGAACGGCCTCCCCTGTCGGGGTCTTGTTACACTGGAACTGCACGCCCCGGTTTGGCAGGGGGCCGGTATCGGCTTCGATCTGACGGGTCAGGTCGGCTTTTGCAATCCGGGTTCCGGCCTCCGTCAGCAGATGGGCGGCTGCGGGAAGTGCCGCAAAACGGTCCCGCAGATGCGTGGCAACGGAGAAGAACTGCTCTCCGTCCATGCCAAAACACTGCACATGTTTTGTGTATTCATGCGCGACAAGGCTGGAATGGGTATGGGCCACAACCTCTGACAAGCGGTGCGTCAGTGCATCCGACAATGCGGGCGCTGCGGAAGGGGCTTCTCCATCATACAGGCTGCACCCTTTACGCCACCATGTCGTCACCGGTACCTGCGCCTGTATCAGATCAGACGGGCGGGACGCCCAGAGCCCGTGCAGCCCGATAAGAGGCATGTGCGGCTGATCCGCCTGACAGCTATTGCCCTCCGGGCCGGTGCAGAACCCCGGCTGCCATGTCAGCGCGAGGGTATAATGCCCAAAATCCCCGTGCCGGGGGGCGGCAAGCGCAAGCGCCTCCGTGGCTCCGGCAGAGGAGGTGGAAGGCGAAGAGGACGATGGGACAGACGGCTGATGCGCACATCCGGACAGCAGAAAGCAGGCAGCCATCATTCCCGTAAAAACATACTGTACTGCCCGCATAGTCTGTCTGCCCCCTGCGCAGAAAGGTTAAGAGAACAGGCTCTATCCTGCTGATATGCAAAGGTATTACTGTTGCTTACATCTTGTGCTGTGTCTATGATTTTTATAATGGAAATGCACCGTTTCTCATAACTTTCATCACATTCTGCACGCGCCGGAACAGCAGCGTGAGCCTCTGAACAGGGAAGACTTCATGGCCGATCCTCTGAACTACCCCAAGGTTTACCTTGGTGGAGACCTTGTTTTCAGGAACAACGCTCAGCAACTTTTCAAAGCGTTTAAAGAGATCTGTCTGGAGGTGCGTCTGCACGGTGTCTCCCCGTTTGACGGGCAGGAGGAAATAGACGCCCTGCCACCCGGCAAGGAGACCAGTCTGCTGATTGCACGGCTGGATCGGGGCCTGATGGACAAGTGTGACGCCGCCCTGTTCTGCATTGACCCCTTCCGCCGCGCTGCGGATATGGACCCCGGCACAGCGGTTGAAATTGGCTATATGGCAGCCCAGAACAAGCCTATGGCGGGCTACACAACCGATGGCCGTTCCTACCATGCCAAAGTACAGACCTATTTTGAGCAGGCCTGGCACACACCGCTCACACAGGAGCGCCCGCACACGGCCGCCAGAGTGCGCTGGCTGGATGCCGATAGCATGATCGTACATTCAGAAGGTCTGTTACAGAATGCCATGGTGGAAGGGTTCATCAGGCAGGCGGGAGGAGACATTGCCATCGCTGAAGACATTCTGGACGCTTTCCGCGCTGCCGCCGTTACTCTGGCTGATCTGATTTATGGCGCAACGCAGCAGGAAGCAGCCTCTCATGGATAATAAAACCCTTTCAGACCTCACGCAAAAAGCTTTAGCGGCCCGCAGTAATGCCTACGCCCCGTACTCCCGCTTTCACGTTGGTGCTGCGCTGATCACGGAAGAGGGTCAGGTCTTTGCCGGATGCAACGTGGAAAACGCAGCCTACCCGGAAGGCGTGTGTGCTGAGGCCGGAGCCATTTCCGCCATGATCGCGGCAGGCGGTTCCCGCAAAATTGCAACAATTCTGGTCGCAGGCAAAGGGCCTGCCCCCTGCCTGCCCTGTGGTGGCTGCCGCCAGAAAATCCGGGAATTTGCAACACAGCGCACCTGCGTTCTGGTGGTAGATGAAGACGGCAAACAGCTTTTTAAAGATGATCTTCATGCGCTCCTGCCCGCATCCTTCGGCCCGGAAAATCTGGAAACCGGCGCAGACAAAACCTCTTCTTAAAACTTCCTGAAAGTCTCGATAATTTCACGACGGAGCACGCATGAAGATTATTATTGATACCGACCCCGGTCAGGATGATGCGCTGACCATCCTGCTGGCCCTCGCCAGCCCGGAAATAGAGCTTCTGGGGGTCACAACGGTTGCCGGGAATGTGCCGGTTGCGCAGACGACAGAAAACGCCCTGAAAACTCTTGATCTTGTCGGACGCACGGATATTCCCGTTCATGCCGGAGCAGACCGCCCGTTATTACGCCCCGGCGTAACGGCAACGCATGTGCATGGCAAAACGGGTTTTGAAGGTGTTGACCTGCCTCCCCCAAGCCGGGAAGCCACACCCGGCCACGCGGTTGATTTTATCATCCGCACGGTCATGGAAAACCCGCCGGGCACAATCACGCTCTGCACAATCGGCCCTCTGACCAACATTGCCCTCGCTTTGGCCAAAGAGCCTGCCCTGCGGGAGCGTATTGGCCAAATTGTCACAATGAGCTGTGCATTTTCCGAAGTGGGGAATATTACCCCCACGGCGGAATTCAATATCTATGTAGACCCACATGCTGCGCGGATGGTGTTTGAATCCGGCATTCCGCTTGTTGTGTTCCCGTTGGATGTCACGCATCAGCTCCATACCAGCAAAGCGCGCCTTGAGCGCCTTGATGCCATTCCCAACCGGGTCGGCCCGGTTGTGGCGGCATGGCTACGGTTTGAAAAACGGTTTGAAGCCACAAAATACGGGACAGACGGCGGCCCCCTGCATGACCCCAATACTGTCCTGTGGCTGCTCAGACCCGACCTCTACCGTGGGCGGGAGGTAAATGTTGAAATTGAGACTGAAAGCGCGCTGACAATGGGTATGAGCGTGGTGGACTGGTGGGGCATTACCGGAAAAAAGAAAAATGCCCTGTTCATGCGCGAAGTCGATGTGGAAGGCGTTTACGATCTGGTTATCGAGCGCCTGTCTGCCCTGTAACTCTGCGCAGACCAAAGCAGGTTTGCAGGTCCCTCTGCCCATACGGATCATTCACGTATGGGCAGGAGCAGGAGCAGGAGCAGGAGCAGACCTTTAATACACTTAGTCTTTTCTTGGCCCCCTCCCCGGCGTTGAGACCCGGCCTTTTAGTGCCGGGTGGCCAGCCAGTCATGCAACTGCGTCTGTGCCGCCTGCATAGCCTCTTTACGCGCACCGATTTCACTTAACGCTTTTGCCGTTGCGATCTTAGAGCCGGTTGTTTTGCCAGAGAACGGATCAGCTTCAAGCGCCTGCGCAATGGCCGGATTATCAGAATAGGCTGCAATAGCCGCCAGAAAGCCATCCTGAGACCAGGGGGCGAGATGCGTGCGGATTTCAGCCTCGTGCTGTTTGACGAGTTTCCACACCAGATCCGGGTTTTCACTCTCCTCCGCCACACGGCCCAGCGCCATGGCAATACGCCCGTTGGGAATGGCCCCGCTGTAGGTCAGCGCGACGTTTTTCTCAACCAAGCCCGGGTCTGTTGCACCAGCGAGTGCGTTAAACAGACGGAGTTTGACCTCAGTGGCCTGCGTTGTGCGGACTTTCTCTGCCATGGCATTGTAAGTTTTCTGGTCTGCATGGGTCATGGCAATCCGCGCGACAACACCAACCAGATCAGGCTTTAAAGAGGCCGGATCAGCCTGCCAGCGCGCAAAGCTCCTCCCGGCTTCTGCAACCACGCCCGGATCTTCAAAGGTGCCGAGGGCCGCAATAACAGACGGGCGCAGCATGGTGTCCAGCACGCTTTCATCCGCTTTCTGATCCCAGCCCAGACGCGCAAGAACAGGCGCCAGTTGCTTGCGGGCATAAGCCCGGAACGGGGCACGGTCCGCACTCCCTTTCAGATACTGGTCCAGTGTTTCAAACCGTTCGATAATTTCCTGCAAAACAGCAATATCGCTTTCCTGCGCCGAGAGCAGACTATCCGCCAGATCCATATAGGTAGAAAGCGGGGCCTGACCGGAGCGGAACAGGGCAAACTGGTCCCCCAGCAGGTTGGCTCTGTCCACCGGAGCAAAATGCTGTGCGTTTTTCAGCAAAGATGCAAAGGCTGGCGCACTGTACTGCACACGATAATAGCCGCTTTCTCCCAGATTGAGCTTGAGGGGAGCATCACATCCTGCAACGCTGAGTGTCTGCGGCGCTTTGCCCAGCAGCAGTTTTTGTGTTGTCAGACCGGGGCCACCCGCCACAACCGGGATCATCCACATCTGGGCTGCCGGATGCGGGTCATGAATGGTAAAGCGGCTTTGTGTCAGAGTGTAAACCGTTTTTCCGGCTTTGCAGGCAGAGGCAACATTCACCAGCGGGATACCCGGCTGTTCTGTAAAGCTCCGGGCCGCCGGACCAACATCCAGACCGGACGTTTTGGAAAGCGCCTGCCACAGATCCTGACTGGTTGTGCTGCTATAGGCATGGGCCTTCATGTACAGGCGCATCCCATCGCGGAAATGGTCTTCACCCAGCCAGCCTTCCAGCATACGGATCACAAGTTCGCCTTTGCCGTAGCTGATACTGTCAAATGCAGAGTTGGCTTCACTCACATTGTGAATAACCTGCTGGATGGGGTGCGTGGACGGCAGAGCGTCCGTCGCCATGGTTTCCTCGCGCGTTTCATGCTGACGGGGCCAGATGTCCCATTCCGGGTTCATCTTGTCTGTGGCCTTGATCTCCATCCATGAGGCAAAGCCCTCATTCAGCCAGATATTGTCCCACCAGCCCATTGTCACGAGGTCACCTGACCATTGATGCGCCATTTCATGCGCCACAACTTCATAAATCAGTTCGCGCGTACGGGGGGTGCTGTTTTTCGGGTCAAACAGCAGGACGTTATCAATATAGGTCAGAAGGCCCCAGTTCTCCATTGCACCGGCCTGATAGTTGCCGGGAATGGCGACCATATCCATTTTGGGCAAAGGATATTTTACGCCAAAATAGTTGTTGTAATAGGGAAGAATCTTTTCTGATGCCTGCAGGGCGTAACGCCCCTGCTCTTCCAGACCAGACGGCGCATACACAGCCAGAGGCGTGCCATCTGCCTGCCCCTGTACGGATTTCATATCGCCCGCCACCAGCGCCAGCAGATAGGTGGACATGCGCGGCGTTGTGCCGAAAGAGACTGTCTTGGCCTCAGCACCGTCCGCCACCGTCTGGGTAACCGGCATATTGCTGACAGCAACGGCCTCTTTGGGAAGTGTGACGTTCAGCTGGAACGTGGCCTTAAACGCGGGCTCATCCCAGCCGGGGAACATCCGGCGGGCATCGGCCACTTCAAACTGCGTGACCAGCATCCGCTTTGTCTCGCCAGAGGGCGCAGTATAATCATCCACATAGATGCCGTTAGGCGTTTTCAGAATGGGACCAGAATAGGAAATAACCAGCGTATGCGCGCCTTTTCCCACTTTAGCGGGAAAATGCAGGGTTGCCGTTTCGGCCGCGTCATCTTGCGTAATCTGCGCCTTCACGCCGTTATCCAGAACAGCGTCGGACAGGTGCAGACCGGCCTGATTCAGCGTCATATCCGCCGTAGGGGTGCGCACATCAACCCGGATGCTTTCCTGCCCGGCCAGCGTCAGGGCCTGCATATCTGTGGAAAGCCTGATGGTGTAGGCAACCGGCACCACTGTTTTGGGTAACTGCCCGGCAGCCCGCTGGAAAGAAAAGACCTGTTCCGCACACACCGGGCCAGCCAGCGGCAAACCTGCCAGCAGGGTGGTAAAAGCCAGAAGCCGACGCATCCCTCAATCTCCTAAAAAATCGCTGAATCTGATCACATCATTTTTTCTTCGGATTATTCCGAGTGCGCTATTTTTAGCATAGTCTCACGCCCGTCAACGATACGGGAGAACGGGACGCCTCCTTCATGGCGAGGCGCCTTTCCCGTCCTTTGTGTGCATATAGAAATACTGATCTTATTTTGACCTTATTTTGTCAAAACTGAAATAAAAAGATGATTCTCATTTTTTATCATTCCCCAATCTGAGTCCTGTGCGTTACAACAGGCTTCTCTCTGGAGTCTTTTATTTCCGGTAATTTCTCTTTTACCAGAAAAATAAAATGACACTCTGAATCCTGTTGTTCTTTACTGGATACGCGGCATGTCTTCTGCTTTTTACACTCTGCGAGAACAGATTCATGAAACGCGAAAAAAAAACGATGGAGCAGTTGTGCGGTGTCACCCTGCATGGGGATCTGCAGGAACGCTATGTGGACTGGAGGCTCCCCCTCCCCTTAAGCAAAAAGCGGCAGGAGCGTCTGGCCACCATCCGCAAGGCAGGCGTCCTGTTTATCCACGTGCCCAAGAACGCCGGAACGGCCATCTCCGAGGTGCTGTACGGGTGTAGCATGCGGCATGAAAGCATTCGCTATTACCAGAAACACGCACCGGATGTTGTGCGCTCCATGCCCAGTTTTGCCCTGTGGCGTGACCCTGTTGAACGCTTTCTCTCGTCCTATGACTTCATCCGCAACGGAGGCGGCAGCCATGTCGAGCTGCATCCCGGTTTTGTGGAACGCTACGCAGATCTGACCACTCTGGACCGGATGATTGAGTATGTGGACGGTGCGTCATCCATTTATCAGTTGGACCATGTTCTGCGCCCGCAACACTGGTATCTGACAAACCGGCAGGGGGAAATGGCTGTTAAAATGCTGTTTGACCTTAAGGATATTGACCGGATTTACCCCTTTATCCCCGGCCTGCACGCTGGAGAAATCCGGAAAGTCAACACAACCCGGCGTTTCACCACAGACCTCAGCGCAGCTCAGAGGCAGAAAATCCTCACTATTTATAAGGAAGATTATACACTCCGGAGCCACATGACGCAGAGTGATGCTCTGCCCGAGACTTTCTACGCGCAGCACACCACCAGAACACAAAAGAGCACCATGGGCCGTTTCCAGCCTTCTCTGCAGGTCAGCCTTTAAGCGGCGTTCCGTAAAGCATGATGCCTGGCCGGTTCCTAACAGATCTGCACGGCGTTTCCGAGCACCATCCGCCCGTTTAAATCGCCAGCCACCCTATAATACTTATTTTCTATTTTTATTATTTTTCATAACTGACATATTCCCTCTTTTTTCCAGTTTTACTCTTACGAGCGCCAGTTTTTCTCCTATGTTTTCCTGACAGGCGAGAGGAAGTCTTTTCCTCCCGTCCTGCACAAAAGGTTTTATAGATGATGAAAAAAGCTCTTCTCCTCGTCGCTGCTCTGGGTGTTGTGGCACCTGCCCTGTCTTACGCAGACGGACACAGATCCCACCACAGCCAGAACAGCGATAATGACAGCCAGAACAACGGCAGCCATCATCATGGGGGTCAGCGCGGCTCACGCGGCCAGTCTTCCGGCTCTGATGATCAGGACAATACCCAGAACGGGGGCGAACATCGCCACGGCGGCAACCACGGGGGCGAAGACCGTGAGGGTGGGCCAGACCGTAACGATAATCAGAACTGATCGGGTTTCCAGCCCATAGAACAGACAGGCGCATCCCGTGGTGCGCCTGTCTTCATGCTTCCAGTTTTTACTTGCTTTCTTTTACAAAACCACAATCTTAAGAGTACGATTCACGAGGCCTGACTGACACGAGAAGAACGCATTTGTCTTCACACACTTCCTCCCCTTTACCAGCAACCACCGAGGCACATCCCGCCATGACCAGTGCCGCGCAGGCCATCCATGTCCTGATTGTGGAAGATGACCCCGAAATTTGCGGGCTGTTACAACGCTATCTTCAGCGGCTGGGTTATAAAGTTTCAACCGCGCTCAACCGCGCAGGCATTGATGCGGCCGAAAAGCAGCAACCGCTTGATCTCACTCTGCTTGACATCATGCTGCCGGGGGAAGACGGGCGCAGTCTGTGTCAGCATATCCGCCAGACATCTGCCTCACGCATCATTATGGTCAGCGCGCTGAGTGATATTGATGACCGGATTTCCGGGCTGGATCTGGGCGCGGATGACTATGTTTCCAAGCCGTTTGATCTGGAAGAACTGGCCGCCCGTATCCGGGCCGTGTTACGCCGTGCACAGCCAGAAACCACCCCTGCGGAGGCGCAGGGTGTTCTGCACTACCGGTTTGATAACTGGCTGTTTGAGCCCGCCAAACGCGCCTTATACGGCAAAACCGGAATCCGCGTGGCTCTGACAGGCTCGGAGACTGATCTGCTGCTCACCTTCTGCCAGAACGCCCATCATGTTTTTAATCGGGCGGAACTTCTGGCCCGGATTCATGGTGATGAGAAAAATGTGGACCCCCGCGCTATTGATCTGCTGATCAGCCGCCTGCGCCGCAAACTCTCGCATGAAGGGCGACAACTGGAACTGATCCGGACCATTCGCGGCGGCGGGTATATTTTTGACCCGGACGACCGTAAATCGTGAGGAAACTGCCTCGCCTCTACCCCAGAACCATTTATGGCCAGATGGTCACTCTCGTGTCCGTCTGCATGTTTCTGACGCTGAGCATTACACCCTTTCTGCTCTATGCGTTCCGCCCGCTGGTCCCGCCCCTGCCGGGCGGCCCATGGACCAATATTCTGGCCATTGAAACCGGGATTGAAGCCCTTCAGGCCGCACCGCCCCAGTTCCGGGAGGCAATTGCCCAGAAGATTTCCGGCAACGGGCTGAATTTTAGTGTTGGCCCCACACCAGCCTGTGCCGTCGTGCCAACAGACCCCATGACCGGCTTTATCCAGCATATGCTGGTCTCCCGCGGCAATCTGGGGAACCATGCCCTGCGCGCCAGAAGCTGCGCCGGACATGATGAGCATATGCCGGTGTCTTACCTTTCGCTCTCTCATGAAAATATCAGTGTTCTGGTCTATAACTCTCACAATCATCATATTGGCCATATGATGCACTGGACCATGCCGCTCACGGTTTCTCTGGTCTTTCTCGTTACCATCACTTTGTCGCTCACCTTCTGGAGCATCTGGCATATCAGCCGCCCGTTGCGGAACATTGCCGCGCAGGCCGATGCTTTTGGGTATGACAGCACGCCCGACCCGTTGCCGGAACATGGCCCGACGGAAGTGCGGCGGCTGACGCATGCCTTCAACCGGATGCAGGCCCGGATTGCCGCCTCTGCGGAAGAACGCACCCGGATGCTGATTGCCATCGGGCACGATCTGCGCACGCCGCTGACGCGCCTGTTCATGCGGCTGGAACTGGGAGGCGAGGAAGCCTCTCCCGCCGCCATGAAGCATGACCTCACGCTGATGAAAAAAATGCTGAACGGGACACTGCATTTCCTGCGTGAGCAGACGCATGCAGAAAAAGCCGAAGCGATTGATCTTGCCTCCCTGCTGGAAAGCCTGTGCCATGAATTCAGCGTGGTTGGCCATAGTATCCACTATTCAGGCCCGGCGCAGCTCATTTGCATCTGCCAGACTACCCCGCTGGAACGCGCTTTTAGTAATCTGATTGAAAATGGCCTGAAATACGGAACGGACGTGACTGTCAGCCTGAAAAGCGAGGGGCACCGCGCCCTGATTGATATCCGCGATAACGGCCCCGGTATTCCTGACAACCTGCTGGCTTCAGCCCGCCTGCCGTTTTACAGGCTGGACCCGGCCCGCGCCTCCGATGGAGGACTGGGTCTGGGACTTTCAATTGCTGATGCCATTATCACCCGTCATAATGGGCAGCTTTCCCTCAGCAACATCAAGCCGCATGGCCTGCGTGCGCATATTGCGCTGCCACTGGGCATTGTCTCCAAACCCTGAAAACCGGGACGCCTATAGTCCAGCCCCTGTCTTGGCCGCAGCGAGAAAATTAGTTCTGCGGTACCCCTGTCTCCTGCGGAGCAGACTCTCCTGCAGGCGTTGCCGTGGTGTGTGTCACGGTAGGGGGTGCAACAGGAGTGGACGCCGGGTTGGCCGGAGTTGCGCCGGAGGCATTTGTCGGGACTGACGCAGGACCTGCCCCTGACGCGGCGGGCATTACGGCAGGAGACGTAGCCGGGCTAGTTGAGGTTGGGGTTGGGGGTGCTGTAGGCGTAGGCGTAGGCGTAGGCGTCACCGGGACAGTTTCCGCAGGCGTTGTCACAGGAGATGTGACAGGTGTCTCCGCACCGGGCAGTGCCGCAGGGGCGGCCAGTGTCGGCTCTGCAAGCGGGGGAGCCAGGGGCGCGGGGCGAGAGGCGAGTCCTCCCGGCGTTGTGGCGGCTGGTGCCGCAGCGTTACCGGAAATACCGTCCGTAGCAGGAGATATTGGAGCAGATGCCCCGGACGATTTCTCGGGTTGCGGCTGCATGAACGCAGAGGTTTTCCAGAAATCAGGCGGTGAGCCACTAGGCACATTGCGGCGGACACATCCGCGCACAATGCTTGAACACACTCCGTCTGTGCCCACCAGCATATCATCATCACCACTATAGTACACGTCACGCACCGTCCCATCGACAATGCGGAAGTCAGCAATACAGCTATTCCCGTCCCCACCGCCAACATCTCTGACAATATTGACAACAGACTGCACAGGAATAAGCGTTGAAGACGTGGGCGCCCCAATATTACGCCCCCGCTGATATTCAAAAATTTTTACATGACTGTTGATGATCTGCGTTTTAGCCGGAACACCCGCACACGCCTGCACGTCTTCTTCCGTCATACCAATCATGATCACCTGCGCCTTATGCGCCGTGCGGGAGGCGTAATAGCCGCATCCCCCCAGACCCAGCAGCAGAGAGCCAACAGAAAGATGCACAGCAGATCTGGTAACAAAACGCGCAACAGGCAGGGTCTTCACGGGCAGGCTCATCTCTATGACAGTCTCAGATGATAAGAGCTAACGAATTTCCCGCCGCCTGCCAATATGAGCATAAACCGACGGCAAACCGGACCCTGCTCCGGCCTCTCAGCACGCGGCACAACACGCCCCACAGGCAACCTGAACGCGACACGCCATTCAGCCAGAAAAACCAGCCAGACGTAACAGACCAATTGCAGTGCAACGCCGGTCAGCACAGGCTGTTCCATCCATTTCCCATGAAAAATTCATCACGATTTCACCCCTGTAATAAACATTTTTGTGCATAGAGATCATTCCTTGACAAACCCAGCCCCGCACGATCCTCTGAAACCTGTGAATTTGAATACATAAAGACAAAAGTAAGGATTTTTGTTGTGAAAGAATTCAGACATTCCTTTAAGCGCGCCTTTCTGGCTGGTACCAGTCTGCTGGCCGGTCTGGGCTTTGCCCTGCTTCCTCCCGCCAGTCAGGCCGCCTCTACACAGGCCGCGAAGAAACCCGGCACCCTCACGGCATCAGCCCCTCTGCCTGCCGCTCTTACGCTGCCTGAGGCAGGGCGTTCGCTCCGCCTTACCTACCTGTCCACCAACGGTGTTACTGGCAAAGGGCTGGTGCCTGTTACAGAAGAAGTCATTCTACCTGCGGGCAAACCCCCGGAAGGCGGCTGGCCTATTGTGGCATGGGCGCACGGCACAACCGGGGTGGCTGACCATTGTGCTCCGTCTTGTAACCCATGGTCCGAGCGGAACCGCACCTATCTGTCCGCGTGGATGAAGCGTGGTTTTGCTGTTGTCGGCACCGATTATCAGGGGCTGGGTACATCCGGCACCCATGCGTATCTGAACACACGGGTGGAAGCCTACAGTGTGCTGGATGGCGTGCGCGCGGCGCTGGCCTCTGTACAGGGGCTACAAAACAAGATCATGATTGTCGGGCAGTCTCAGGGAGGTGGCGCGGCATTTGCTTCCGCAGCCTACGCACCGGACTATGCGCCAGACCTGAATATCCGGGGGACTGTGGCAACAGGTGTGCCTTATGTGTCGCAGGAACTGCTCCAGCATATGGCCACATCGGGCGCGCATGAAACGGGCTTTAACCCGGTTATTGTGTACACGCTGTATCTGGCGCAGGGGCAAAGCGGATATGATCCCTCCTTTAAACCGGAAAGTGTTTTTACGGACAAAGGTCTCCCCGCTTATCGCGCTGCGGCGGATCTGTGCGTGCATCCGCTGACAGATAAAGCCCGCGCTGAGGGCCTGAATTTCAGCAACGCTGTCAAACCCGGATACCAGAAAGCACTGGCCCCGGCTCTGGAAGCCATGCTGTATCCGACCATGAAGCTGAAACAGCCGCTTTTTGTCGGCACCGGGGAAGTGGATCAGGATGTGCCGCCCCCCCTCCAGCTTGGCCTTGTTAAAGCCGCCTGCGCCGCAGGAACAATTGTGCAGGCTCATATCTATAAAGGCCTGAATCACGACCAGACCGTCAATGCTTCCCTGCCGGATTCAGCCGCTTTTACAAAAGCTGTGATGGCGGATCAGCCCGTGCCTTCAAACTGCACGCCCACGCCTGAATAACACCCTGTAGACTGAGTGGCGGGGCTGCCTCTCCCCCTTCCACTCAGTTATTTTAAGTTTTAAACAGACAATTTCAGGAACAATCAAAGCCAGAAATCCATTCCAGATCCTTTTAGAGATCAATTCGCATACGGCCCCCCACCATACGCGGTGTTCCCGGCACACCGAAAATACCATTCAGGCCAGTCTCACGGGTAATGTCGTAACGCCGGTCAATAATATTATTGGCATAGGCGGTGATGGACCATTTATTGCTTTTGGGTGCAAAAGTCAGGCCAACATCCATCAGGAAATAGGCAGGCATTTTATAAAGCGTATTCCCCGGAATATTCTGCTGTGCGCCGCGATAGCTGTATTCAAGATACGGCGTCAGCGTCCAGTCTTTCCCCAGTTTTGCTTTATAAGACGCAGATCCCTGTAAGGTCAGTTTGGGGATGCCCATAGGCAGGGCCATGTTTTTTACTGTGCGTTGCCACAGGCACAGCAGAAGATGCAGGGGGGCGAGGCGTAGCCTTCCCTAAGCCTGAAGTAGGGCGCACACCGGAGGTCGTAGCCTGTGCTGTTTGCACAACACCCACCATGGAGAACACAAGCGCACTTGTGCAGAGGAGAAGAGTGTTTTTATATCGTAACATTTTCAACTTCAGCAGCCTCTCGTCAGGTTTCAGACAATCCATCGTTCAGGCAGCAGCTTGACGCGTGGATTCAGAAAACTTTTGGGAGAAAGACATTCCTGCTTTTATTTGTTATTTATTCGTAACAAAAAGCAGGAATCTGACAATCAGGTTGACCCTGAGGGAGTACTCTCCCTGAAATCAGGAAAAGTTTTCTCGTTTTTCTTTCAGGACAGTGTCAGATCATCGCGCTCATCAGGATATCTGGTCAGGATTTCATAGCCTGCTTCTGTCACCAGCACGGTATCTGAATGCCGGAAGCCTGCGATCCCTTTGAGATAAATCCCGGGCTCAATACTAAACACCATTCCCGGCTGGAGCACATTCTCTTCTCCAACCGCCAGAAACGGCGCTTCATGGCTGGTCACGCCAAAACTATGGCCAGTACGGTGCAGCGGAACATCATAACCAGCTTTTCTGGCAATTTCCTGACAGGCTGCATCAATTTCGGACCCAATGGCACCCGGCCTGAGCATGGCATACGCCTTATGCCGCATTTCCATCATGGTATCGAATGGCCTGCGGGCCTCTTCAGGGCAATGTTCCAGAAAGAATGTCCGCTCAATTTCCGCGCCATATCCGTTGATTTTTCCGGCAACCAGTCCCAGAAATGGCCCCCCCGGCTCACACGTGGCCGTCAGGCATGAAAAATTATGCGGATCATCCGTGTAAGCCGGCGGCTGGATCAGCCCCGCGGCATGGGTGGACATCACATTATAATTGGGCGCTTCCGCCAGACACCGCTGGTAGAAATACGGCGTGACATTTCCAATTGCCTGCGCCACCAGAGTGCCGTTTTTAACAGCGCCCAGCATCATGGCCAGTGCGTGTGTCATGACATCACTGGTCCAGGCAATACGGGCAATTTCATGCGGGGATTTAATTTCCCGCACGGTATCAATCACATTCAGGATCTGCGTCGGGTTGCGGACAAGAGCACTCAGATAAGCGGGGCATGCCCCCTCAATCCCCACAGTGCCCTGCGCAGGCAGAACGTCCAGCAGGCGGTCAGACCAGCGCGTGCCAGCGCGGGCCGGGAATTCCGCATACTCTACAAGTGTCAGTTCATCCCCCACCCTGTGCCGTTCAACATGGGCTCTTTCCAGCCGGGGAATAATAAAAGTGAGCGCCGATGCCGTTACAACCAGCACAAATGGCCGCTCATGAACAAAATTCGCAAAGTTTGTCAGGTAGTAAATATTGTCCGGATTGAATGAGATATAGGCAGAAAACCCTGCCTGCTCCATCTTCTCGCGGACTTTTTTCAGGCGTTCGGCAATCTCCTGACTGGAAACCTGATGAGCACTTAAAGATGGCATCGTCACGTTATACCCTTTCTGGCGTTCAGGGCGCCTTTCCCGCAGGAAGACTACCCCGGAAGCGTGTATAGCAAGCAATACATCCTACTTGTTTGTAAGTCGTCAAGAGATTTATTCCAAAAAAGCAACAAGTTCCGGCGTGTGCCCTTACGGGGTGTCTTTCACAATTGCCAGAAGTTCCGCGCGTGAAAAGCCACACCAGATTTCATAAGCCTCTTTCAGCTCACTCAGCGGTGTGCCCCGCGCAATTTCAATGGCAACCCCACGCAGGAACGTGGAATTCAGCAGGCGCAGCATCACAAATTTCGGGTCCGGCTTGCCGTGCTGCCTGCCGGAAAGCCACCCCGTCATAAACTGGTCAATGCGGGCCAGCACTGGTTCTGTGGCCGCAGCCAGTTCCGGGTCACTCCGCCGGGCCAGTTCAATTTCTACCGTAGCAATAAAATCCGGCCCCTCCGTCACAAGGGTCCACATGGCGGACAGCATAGCGTCCACCCGCTGTTCTGGCTGGCTTTTATGCCGCATGGCGGGGCGGTACAGACGTGTGCGCTTCAGCGCATAATGCCGGAGTACCATGGCCATAATCTGGGCTTTTGCCGGATAATGATGTTGCAGAGCCCCCAGACTGACACCCGCCGCCTTTGCAATGCGCTGGATTGTGGTGGCGGCATAGCCCTGCGTTTGCAACAGGGTGACAGTTGCCTGAATGATTTTTGTCCGTGTGGCTGTGCTGCGATCAGCCTGTGTGCGGCGGCGCACTGGAGAAGAAGGGGCTGGCATACGGTACGGATCACTCAACTTATTATGGCAAGGAGCCGGGAAAAACATGTGTTTACAAGCACTTCGTCGATAATGGAAACCCTTTCCGACGCATGGCGCAGAATTGAGAACCGCTGGGCACCCCCGAGCAGGTTGCAGCAGGGCGCGCGGTTCTGCCATTCTCCCCCGCACAACCAGAAACCCCTGAACGGACCGCCCGCATGCTTGTTCATATCCCCAATGTTCTGACACCGGAAGAAGTTGCCCATTGCCGCGCAACACTGGAAAAATCTGAATGGGTGGATGGCAAGGTGACGGCGGGAGACCAGTCCGCCAAGGCCAAGTACAATCTCCAGATCCCGCAGGACAGCGCAGAATGTCGGGCACTGGGTGAGATCATTTTACGGGCACTTGGCCGGAATCCGACCTTTAACAGCGCAGCCCTGCCCCTCCGCGTCTTCCCGCCTCTGTTCAACCGATATGATGAGGGCATGCGCTTCCACGCGCATGTGGATAATGCCATCCGCCCCGTACCGGGCACCGGCTTCCGGATGCGGACGGATGTCTCCTCCACCCTCTTCCTGAGTGAGATGGAGGAATATGATGGTGGGGAACTGATGATTCAGGACACATTTGGCGTGCAGAATGTCCGTTTTCCGGCGGGGGATATGGTGCTCTACCCTTCCAGCAGCCTGCACAGCGTCAGCCCGGTCACGCGCGGGTCACGCTGGGCCTCCTTCTTCTGGTCCCAGTCCATGGTGCCGGAGGATACTCAGCGCACGCTGCTCTATCAGTTTGACCAGTCCATTATGGAAATCCGCAAACTTCTGCCGGATGATAACCCGGCTGTGCTGGGCCTGACCTCCACTTATCACAACCTGTTGAGGCAGTGGGCACAGCTCTGATCAACCTCTGCGCGCTTCCCTGCTGCCCGTCCCGGACGGGCAGCAGGGAAGCCCTCTATTATGCCGCCTGCACACCCTCTGCTCCGCACCGGATTTATGGCGTGATTGCTCTGGGTTATCAGAGGCCCTTTCAAGCTCCTGATTTTGTGTTTTCTGTGCGGCCCTCCCTTGCCAGATAAAGCGATCTGCCTATGGTCAGTCTGCCTGATCTTTTTCAGGCAGACGCCACTTGCAGGGGAGTTTCAGTCCGTTGGTCACACCGCAGCCCGTTGATACAAAACTGACTCAGGCCGCCGTTTTCCTCGTGATGACACTTAGCGAGGATGAGTCCGTTAACCCGCAGGTGGTGGACCTGCTTGCAGACCTCTCCTCCCTCGTACGGGGGGTAGGATTCCGCATCCCCGATGGCCTTCTGAGCTGCATTACCGGCATTGGCTCCCACGCGTGGGACCGCCTGTTCGGCCAGCCCCACCCTAAAGACCTCCACCCGTTTCAGGAAATTAACGGGGTGCATCATGCGCCCTCCACCCCCGGAGATTTCCTGTTCCATATCCGCGCAAGCCGGATGGATCTGTGCTTTGAGCTGGCCGCAGCCATTGTCTCCCGTCTGGAAGGCGCTGCGGTGGTGATTGATGAAGTACACGGGTTCAAATATTTTGATTCACGGGACCTGCTCGGCTTTGTGGACGGCACGGAAAACCCGGAAGGTCAGGCCGCAAAAATCGCGACCCTGATTGGCGATGAAGACCCGGAGTTTGCAGGCGGCAGCTATGTGATTGTGCAGAAATACCTGCATAACCTGAAAAAATGGGAAGCCATCCCCACGGAAGTTCAGGAACATATCATTGGCCGTAAAAAGGTTTCTGATATTGAACTTCAGGACTCCGCCAAACCCAGCTACGCCCATAATGTGCTGACCAATATTGAAGAAAACGGCCAGCAGCTCCAGATCGTGCGGGATAACATGCCGTTTGGAGAGGTGGGCAAAGGGGAATTTGGCACCTATTTTATTGGCTATTCCTGCTCCCCGGCACGCACGGAGCAAATGTTGCAAAACATGTTTGTGGGGAAACCTGCTGGCAATTACGACAGAATTCTCGATGTCAGCACGGCGGTGACCGGTGTGCTGTTTTTTATCCCGACAGCGGACTTCCTCGATAACGCAGCCGACTGGGCTGCCGCCCCAGCTGATGACACCACGCCCGCCCCTCCGGCAGACGCACCTGCGCCTGCCGCCCCCCCGCGTGATGGCTCCCTTGGTATTGGCTCACTGAAGTAAGGATACGTAAGATGAACAACCTGCACAGACATCTGGCCCCGATCTCCAGCGCCGCATGGGCTGAAATTGAGGAAGAAGCCGCCCGCACCATCCGCCGCCATCTGGCTGGCCGCCGTGTGGTGGATACCTCTGAACCCAAAGGCACCGCGTTCTCCGGCACGGGCACAGGCCGCGCCACAGCCCTCAGCACCCCGGAAGACGGGATTCAGGCAGTCCGGCGGGAAGTTCTGCCGCCGGTGGAAGTCCGTGTTCCCTTCACCCTCTCCCGCACCGAGATTGATGCCGTTGAACGTGGCGCTCTGGACGCAGACTGGCAGCCCGTGAAAGACGCCGCAAAAAAAATCGCATTCTTTGAAGATCGCGTCATTTTTGATGGCTATGACGCCGCCGGTATTCCCGGCATCCGACGCAGCAGCTCCAACACACACCTCCAGTTGCCAACCTCCGCCAAAAACTACCCCGGCGTGCTGGCGGAAGCCCTGAAGAACCTGCGGCTGGCGGGCGTAAACGGCCCGTATTCTCTGGTGCTGGGTGCGCAGGCCTATCAGGCTGTGACAGGCGGTGGTGATGACGGATACCCGATCATCAAACATATTGAGAGCATGATTGACGGAAAAATCATCTGGGCCCCGGCAATTGAGGGCGCGTTCCTTGTCTCCCTCCGCGGAGGCGATCTGGCACTGGAAATCGGTCAGGATTTCTCAATCGGGTATCTGAGCCACACGGCCACCACGGTTGAACTCTATTTGCAGGAAAGCTTCCTGTTCCGTGTTCTGACGGATGAAGCCACGGTGGTCATCGACTAACCACCCGGCTCAGACAGTCACTGGCTCTGCTCACCGCAGCAGAGCCAGTGACCGTTCAAGACACTCCGTTATGCCTGCATGCCCATATGCGGGTCTGTGCGGCTGGGCTTTCCATTTTCCATATGGCCAGCCAGATGCAAAAGCAGCGTGCCGTCCTGCGCATCATACACGGCCAGATCATACCAGTTATCAGACGCTACCAGCGGCCAGGACGTGCTGACGGAGGAACCGGACGGCAGAGTGAGGGTCTGAGCAGCAGAGCTATAACGCTCAGCAACACGCACACTGCGGGGCGCCTGCTCTGAATTCTGCACAGTCAGAACAACTGCCCCGTTATCAGGATCTTCCCGCAGACTGCATTCCGGCACGACCTTCCCGTAAAAACCACGGAAAAAACCGTTTGGACCGTGTACTGTCAGAGAAGACTGTCCGCTATTATCCACCGGCACCGCAACACTCTGCCCGGCAGACAGGGTGTAGTGGCGCGCCGTCCTGCCATCCCGCACGCGGAACACAGCCCCCTGCACGCCAGTATTGAGAAGCTGCACAGCTCCCGCATGCCAGTCGGCGTGCAAGGCGTAAGGGAGCGCGCGGGCGGGGCGTTGCCCGCTTTCCTGCTGCGGCATAGTCTGATGGGCAGGCACAACAGGCTTAGGCAACGCACAGGATTTGCGGGTTTCTGCCAGATAGCTGTCCGTGCGGGGCAGCGTGGCCTCCCAGCGGCGGTCCCTCTGTGCAAAATCAAAAATGGAGGTCAGATCTCCGCACACGCTGCGCCGCCATGGCGTGATGGTGGGGCATGCCACCCCAAAGCGCGCTTCCAGAAACCGCAGCACAGATGTGTGGTCAAAAACCTGCGAATTTACCCAGCCCCCTTTAGTCCATGGGGAGATAACCAACGCTGGCACACGCGGCCCAAGGCCCACCGGTTCTCCGTTATAGTGCTCTCCGTCGGTCGGGACCGTGCAGGCGCCCTGTTGTGCATCCAGTGCCGGGACCGGGGGCGGCACATGGTCAAAAAACCCGTCATTTTCATCGTAATTGAGAATAAAAACAGTTTTGGACCAGACGTCCGGGTGCCGGACAAAAACATCCATCAACTGGGAAATCAGATATTCCCCATAGCCCGGCGGGGCATTGGGGTGCTCGCTCAGGGCTGTGGGCGGCACAATCCATGAGACCTGCGGCAGTTTGCCCTGCGCAACATCGCGCTCAAACGCTGCAATCAGATAACGCCCCTCCGTGGTCTGCATATCGGCAGGGCCAGAGCCCTCCACAATGCTGCGCGCCCCACGATACGCCCATGTATTTTTATCGACATTCCGGAATGCCGCAAAAGAGGCCAGAGGGTTATCACCAAAGTTATCGTATTCCTGATACACTTTCCAGGAAACACCCGCTTCCTGAAGTTTTTCAGGGTACGTGGTCCAGTCAAACGGCTTGAAGTCCGGCTTGTCATGCGTGATATCGGCAGACCAGTTGCCATCATCAACATTCTCAACAGCCTGCTTGCCCGCATTCCCCACAGCCAGCCCGTTTGTGCCGGTAAAAAAGTACAGCCGATTCGGGTTGGTGGGGCCAAAAATCGAGGCATGATAGGCATCACAAATCGTGAATGCATCAGCCAGAGCATAATAATACGGGATTTCGTTACGGGTGAAATGCCCCATGGTCATGGGTGTTTTGTGCGGCACCCATGTATCCCAGTTATTCCACTCCGCCTGCGTATTTTTCCAGCTATGATCGAGACTGGCCAGACAGGCACTCGATGTGTGCGCGGTATTAAACAGAAAAGGCAGGACATACCCGCCTTTTCCGTCAGGCTGCGCAAATACGCTCTTGCCGTCCGGGCGGTGCTCGGCACGCGGGTCCCCGTAGCCACGCACGCCTTTCAGGCACCCGAAGTAATGATCGAAAGAGCGGTTCTCCTGCATCAGGATCACCACATGCTCTACATCCTGTATCGTGCCGGTTACTGTGTTGGGCGCTATGGCAAGCGCCCGCTTCAGGTTTTCCGGCAACGCCGCTCCGGCCGTTACAGCGGCGCTAAACTTCAGAAACTGGCGACGATTAGGACCACGGAGCATGAAAATATCCGTTACATGAGATAAACAAAAAAGCTTTTAGAAATGCTTGCGCACTGTAAAGAAGACCATGCGCGGAGCACCAGCCTGAAGGGTCTGCAGGCTGCCCGTCGGGTCAGTCGGGCGGAAGCCTGCGCTGCCAACAGTCGCGACATAGCGTTTGTTGAACAGATTCGTCACGTTGATCTGCATATCCAGACCACGCAGCGCCCAGTTCTGGCTATGGAAGCGATAGCCGACATTCAGGTTAAAGATGTCGTTCGGCTTGATCCACTGGTCATTGGTATAGGTATAAGTCCGGCGGCCCTGATACTGCATGCCGAAATTACCCCAGATCGAGCCATCATCATAGCTGATCTGCACGTTTGCCAGATTACGCGGCATTGCCACAACGCTTTTGCCGCGGGTGTTGTAGGTAATGCCACCTGTCGTCAGATCATCATTATAGGTGGACTGGTTATAGGCATACGAGACGTAGAGAGACCAGTTATCCGTAAAGTGGTAGTTAAACGCCGCATCAATCCCGCGCGCGGTCACACCGCCACCATTGACAAGAATACTGGGAATACCCTGCACGTTATTGGTCGCATTGGGGGTAATGGACAGAAGGCGATTTTCAAATTCAATGTAATACCCGGTCAAAGAGGCCTGAATACGCCGGTTATGGAAGCGATACCCGATTTCTTCACTATAGGACATTTCCGGACGCAGAGAGTTTTTAGAGGCCGCATAGGCTGCACTCGTCATGGCGAACGGGCTGGTGGCACCTGTAGTTGAGTTATCAAAAGCCGCCATGTTTCTTGCAAAATCAGCAAAAATTTCATTGTGGCGGTTCAGGCGATAGTTCGCCCCGATCTGCGGCAGGAAGCCGTTGGCCGAAGTTATGGAGCCGCCGGCATAGGTGTTGGTCGGCACAGGCACACCCATCTCATTCCCTTCAAGCTGACGACCACGGTTGTCAACAACGAGAGATTTGAACCCGTAATTCAGCTTAAGAGCCGGAGTAATCTGCCAGGTATCCTGCAAATGGAACTGGTAGGTTTTGGTGTTGAACGCACTCTGCCACTGGGTTGCAAAGGAATTCCCACGGAACCAGTGGACGGAACTGCCGGTATAGCGATCCTCGCTCAGCGGATAAAAGCGACGGGCCTGTTCAAAATCATTATTTTCAAACCAGAAGCCGCCCTCAATCGTGTGGTGCCCGATTTCATATGACAGGCTGCCAATAAAGCCTTCACGATGAATATCATATTCCGTGGTACGGACGGACAGCGGAGAACCGCCCAATGCCTCAGGTGTCGGCGTATAGGGGGTGGCATAAATCCCTTCGCCCGTATTGGTATGGCCGTAAACGGTGGCGGACCCTTTCAGGCGGTCTGTCAGGTGAAAGTCCAGTTTACCATACCCCAGCACGTCCTCACGCAGGCCTGCTGAGTTATAGTAAGACTGATCCTGATCCTTGATCCCGGCCGGAAAAGGCGTGCCATTCTGGTAGGCTCTGGCAATCTCTTTGGCGAGACCATAGTTATTGGTAATATTATCCAGCTTATAGCCGATTGTTCTGATCTGCTCTTTGGAAATGTCCTGATAATCGTTTTCTGCCCGCTGGCTGTAATCCCCAAACAGCGTCAGTTTTACCTTCTCACCCAGCGGCTGCACGAACTTGACGTTTGCCTGCTGCTGCTGCTGGATGCCAACACCCTTCCACTTATTGGCGTCCTGATAATCATAGGACATATACATGCGGCCACCGCCGGGCAGCGTGCCGGTGTTCACCCGTGCAAACGTCCGCCAGGTTCCGTAAGACCCACCCGTTGCCGCAACGTCCGCACCAAATTTCTCGGTGGGGTCTATGGATGTAAACTCAAGCGCGCCGCCAAGGTCATTCGAGGCCGCAACCCCGACAGACCCTGCCCCCTGCGCCAGAGTAGCCGTACCATTATTTTCCGTCTGCAAAGCGCGGCCAATCGACAGGCCATTATCATTCCCGTAGGCCAGATTGCCCAGCGGAATACCATCCATGGTAAAGCCAAGGCGGCTCTGATCAAACCCGCGAATAATAATCTGCTGAGACCATTCATAAGACCCCAGCGCGTCGGACGATGTAAACATCACCCCCGGCAGTTTGGACAAAGTTTTAAGGGGGCTGGTGCCGGGCGCCACCTGTTGCAGCGCCAGATGGGACAGTTTTTGCGTCTCACGCGCCGCACCCGCACCCAGCACAATAATCGATTCAGACTTGTCTGATTGTGTCGAGGTGACTTTTATTTTCCGGGGAGCCGCAGCCAGTTTATTTTTAGCTGCCGGCGTGGCGCTGGCCTGCGCAGCTTTTTTGCTGTGCGTGCTGGCTGGCGCTGTTTCAGCATGGGCATGATGAAAGAGCAAAGAACTCATGCATGTTGTCAGAAGAAAGAGTTTACTCTGTTTCATGCAGCGTAATTCCTCATACTGAGGCTCCCGGTCGGGGGTTAAATAACGCTGCGTAACCTATCGCCTTGCAGAGGCGTGTGTGTTGTAGTTTGATGATTGTTCTGTGACAGTATTGTTAAAGAACACAGGAAAAGTTACGGAAAAACAATGTTAAAATCTTTTTTATAGAATGTGTTTTTTGTAAATAACTCTTTTTCAGGAAATCACTATTTCCAGCCACACTCAGCCTGTGCAAAAAATCCGAAAAACCTTTAAAACCGCCTGTCAGCCCTTCTTCAGAAAATACAAATACGCCTGATGAGAAAGGGTGTTCAGCACTTTGATCCCGGCCTGTTCATCCGGCAGGCCAGATGTCAGCACCACCAGAATATACTGCCGCCCGTCAGGCAGCGTGACGATGGCCGCGTCATTCCGCACACCGTTTACCCACCCTGTCTTATGCGCGACCGGTGTGCCGACTGGCAAGCCGGGAGGAATAATGTCATTAAATTTCTGCCCCAGCATAATTTTGATCATGCTCTGGCTTTGCGTTTTGCCAACAATCTGCCCGTTATTCAGCTTTTGCAGAAAACTCCCCAGACCACGGGCGGAAACGCGGTTACGAATACCCTGCGCATCCGCGTCAAAATCCTCAATCATACGGCCGAAGATAATACCGTTCAGACCCTGTGCATTCACAACAGAACGGATAGGCAGAACACCCAGTTTTTCAATCATCAGGTTGGTTGCAAGATTACTGCTATACTGGATCATCACCCGCAGAAGCTCTGATACAGGAACAGCTTTTCCCGCCTGCGCGTAAAGAGGGTCATAAGAATCCTCTTTCTGCTCCAGTGCAAAGTGTCCCTTTCCAACCAGAGAAGAAAAGCGATTATGCACCGTAAGAGTATCATCCGGATGCAGTGTGCCTTTTGCAAACGCAGCATAAGCCGCAGCCAGCACAAAAAGTTTGATTGTGCTAGCGGCGTTAATCAGATCATCACAGTTCAGGCACACACCCGGTGCCTGCCCGCTCCGGGCAGCATAAACCGCATAATGTCCGGGCTGATTAGCAACCGTCTCCGCCATCCTCTGCGCGAGCGGCGTGGCCCCAGCAGCGAAGCCGACACCTGCCTGAGAAGACACCAGAACAAGTCCGGCCATAAAAACTTTTTTCATACCATAGAAAGTTTTTAGCATCTTCATCTGTCCCTCTCCGATGAACAAGCCACAGGCCGGAAGAACTCCCGTGCTTCCACAGGCCTTCTGCTGTTTAAGGCTTATGGGCTGCCAATTTGTGCGCAAAAAACGTATTCATCCATGTATAAGAAGAGAGCCAGTCCTGCATCCGCAAAAACGCATGCCGTTCATCAGGCAGCGCATGTTCCTCATAGGGTACGCCACGTTCTGAAAGCAATCTGGCGAGCAGCGTGGATTGCTCAAACTCTACGTTATAATCATCATCCCCATGCACAAGCAGAACCGGGGCGTGCCAGCGGGCAATATCCGCCACAGGGGAAGACTGCCATTCCAGCTCATGCGCTTTTCGGTTTTCTTCCGGCGAAAGGCCGGGTTTATCAGCCTCCGTCATATCATGCACGCCGTGGAAATCTGCCCCTGCGGCAAAAATATCGCTGTTGCGGGCCAACGCCAGTGCCGTCAGATAGCCGCCCCAACTCCCACCCCAGATGCCAATCCGCGCGGGGTCCACATCCGGTCTGGCTTTAAGATATCTTGCCGCAGCCAGAACATCCCGATATTCACGCGCACCCAGTCTGCCAATATCGGGTGCGTTGCGGAAGGCCTCGCCATAGCCCGTCCCGCTCCGGTAATTTACGGCCAGCACACTATAACCCTGCGCCGCCAGAGTCTGGTTCATGGCATAGGCGTTGGAATAATAGCCCATGCCGTTAAAGGCAGGGAGCATCTGCCTGTGCGGGCCACCATGCACAAAAACCAGTGCGGGATGCGGCGTTTGAGAGGCTTCGTCCGGCGCAAAAAGCTGTCCATGCACCTCCTCCCCATCCTCACTCCGAAAAATAACAACTTTCGGGGTGACAAAATGCGTGCCCGCAGGGTGTTGCGGGGAAACAAGCGGTTTTCCTTGGCCTTCGGGCGTTACCACAACCGGATGTGTTGTTTGCACAGCGTTTGCGGCCAGCAGACCAACGCGGTTGCCCGCAACCGCAAGCTCTGTCTCCGTATCCTCATTCTGCGTCAGACGCTGGGGTGAAGAGCCATCCAGAGCCAGCCGCCATGCGTGCCATGCATCCAGATTTCCGACATTGCTTGTGTAAAAAAGCGTCTTTCCATCCAGAGAAAGCCGGTAGGATGATACCTCCGCTTTATCCGGTGTCAGGCATGCTGGCGCAACCGCGCCAGAAACCGGCACAGAGCAAATCCGCATCCAGCCACTCCCTTCCCATGGGAAGAGAATATGGGCGGAATCAGACCATAAAAGACCACTGCCTTCAGGCGCAAAAAACCGTGAGCCCGGACCAGAAGGCGGTGTCCAGACGACATGATCGGTATTGCTCTCCAGATTATAAACATGCAGAGACCAGAAAGAGCCTTTCTGCCCCTTGCTCTCACTCAGCGGTTTATGCTCACGCACAAACGCTACAGAGCGGCCATCGGGGGAAAAGGCAGGCAGACTATCCTGCGCCAGCGCGGGGGCGAGGAACATCATGCTGGCGGTCCGGATACGCCATAGTCCGATAAAGGCATGGCTGCCCCGGTCCAGCGTGACTATAAGCGCCGATCCATCCGGCGCCCATTGCAGCGATGTCAGGTTACCCCGTACCGCCGTAACCTCTTTCGCAACCTTGCCGACCGGACCAATAAACAACGACCCTTTGCGGATAAACGCCAGCATCTGTCCATCGGGGGAAAAAGTCGGGTTCCAGCCTTCGCCAACACGGATCGGCCTGCCGTCCTCCCGCACCACATACACAGTCTGGTGCGTTGGGAAGGCCTGAAGATCAGGGGTAGGGGAAGGATCATCCGGATATTCCGGGTCTCCTCCCTCCACGTAAGCCAGCGTCTTACCATCGGGAGAAAGAGCCAGTCCCCACAAATCTGTTCCGTCGTCCTGCGTATAATGCGTCAGGGCTTTTGGCGCACCCGCGGCGTCAGCCACCAGAATGTTGCGCACCCCATCCCGCTTTTCCACCCATGCAAACCGGGGTGCCGCACTAGCCCCGACCAGATCCGTCGCAAACGGCATAGCCAGAAGGGCGCGGATCTGCTGGGCAACTCCCGCTGCATCCAGCGGAGCGGCATCGACACCGCCTGCATTCCATACGCTCCCGGCAAGCAGCGCCAGCGCCAGAACAGAACGGCGGCTCATGGCTTCTTTCCTGCCAGAGTTGTGAAAATTTCCTCTTCTACACGGGAGAAGGAGGAATATTTTCCACGTTTTTCCTGATCATAATCCGGGAAGCCATCTGCCGCGAACAGATAGGCATCTCCATTTTGCGGATTATACCAGAAGCCGGAATGCAGGCCGTACGCATCCCCCAGATGCCCCCGCAGCCCGCCTTTATACCCCGGATAAGGGCTGGCAGGCTTTCCGTTGGTATCCTCTGCGCCTGTCAGCAAAAACAGGCTCAATCCATATGCGCTCAGCGGGTAAGGGCAGACGCCGTTCTGGCCGTTAAAGGTCCATGTGGGGGTTTCCATGGCCTCAATGCTCTGAGACGTCAGGAGCCTTACTCCTTCCAGTGTGCCACGCTGGATCATGAAGCGTGCCAGACGCGTCAGACCCTGCATGGAAATGCGCAAACCACCCTGCGGGGAAAAGAGTGTTCCGTTACTGCCGATTTTATAAGCAGCCAGGGCGTCTTTGCTCCACCCTTTAAAGGGCTGGCTGTCTACTGTGGCCTCATAGCCTGAGGGTACGCGCCCGTAGAGTGTGGCCAGACGCTCCGGGTGGTCGAGCGCCATGATGTTGTATCCACCATCAATTTTCAGCGGCTCCAGAACATGGTGTTTCTGATACTGGTCAAACCGTTCCCCGCTGACACGCTCAATAGTCGTGCCGACAAGCCCGTAACAGAGGTTGCAATAGGTAAAATATGTTCCCGGCGCGTGCCCATCATGGACAGAAAAATGATAGTTCTGATTACCGGGTTTATGGGTCGCATCAAAAAAATCCTGCACGGATTTTCCGGGCGGCAAAACATACACATCCCCATCGCGGAGAGTCGATGTATGGTTCAGAAGCATCCGCACGGTAATGGGTGTCTGCGGGAAATCCGGATTCCGCAAAGTAAAGCCAAGATAGTCTGAAACATCGTGGTCCAGATTGACTTTCCCCTGTTCCACCAGTTCCATCAGACCAATGGTCGTCACCACTTTGGAAATTGATGCAATACGGAACAGTGTATCCTGTCTGACGGGAACCGTATTTGCGCCATCCCGCCGCGCAAACCCGCCATAATATTGATAAACAGGCTGACCATGATGCAGCCTGACAGCCGCCAGCGCCGCCAGAGGCTGGCTTTCACCCTGCGTCAGCACAGCATCCATCTGCTGATCCATGGACCGTTTCGGCGTCTGCGCCAGTGCGGTCGTTGTAAAAAACGCCAGAGCCAGAGCGGAACAGAGTTTAGAGTTCATGGCGTTTTTCCTTTTGGGTAGAGTGTGGAACGGTATCTGGCTCCGGCCTGAACGGCCTGTTCTGAAAAGAGCAGAGGCTGCATCTCCCCTTTCAGCCAGACACGCAGAGCATCCTCATAATGTCTGCTGCCTGGCACAGCCGACTGTCCGGGGAAATTCAGGAACAGAGACTGGTCCCATGCCCCGACGTCACACACCATCAGATAACTCGCCCCCCCTGTTACGGCGTACGGGTTGCGGCCCTGTTCAAAGGCTTTATGAGACAGGTTGGGGTTATACCAGCGCGCCATAACGGTATATGCGTCCCCGCCGCTGCGGGCGTCTTCTCCACCTATCGGCAAAAATGCTTCTGCTATCGCTTTAACACTATGCAGCGGGTGACGAAGCTGCACCGTATGTAACCGGCCCCACTGCCACGCGGCAGCAACCGGCCCAAGCCGGTCACGCAGTTCATCCACTGCTTGCTGGAAAGCTGTGACAAGCAAAGTATTTCTCTGCGCTTCTGGGGCTTTTCCCAATCTTTCATCCGGCGTTTGCAGAAGTGCGAGCAGAACAGAGGCATTGAGCGGCTGTGGCAGCAGGGGGCGCAGATGTGCGGGCACCAGCGCCTGATAGAACAGCGTATTCAGCCGTGTCCACCAGACCTCATACAGCGCGGCCCCAGCGCTGGCAGCCTCAACATGCCCGTCCCACCGGCGCAAGAGGGTCGCTTCCGCCGCCAGATGCGCAGGAACATCCGGCAGAAACTGCACGACGGACAAAGCGAGATGCGAAAGTGTATCGTGCTGCAATGCCACACTCTGCGCGAGAGTGGCGCGCGGAGAGGCCTGAAGAACCTCCGCAACCCGCTGGTAACGGTAAGGGTCCTTCCATTCATAACTCACGCAGCGTTCCGCGTAGGGATAATCCGCGGGCAGATTAAGTTCGTTCGAGGTCCCGAACCAGCCACAAGCCGGATTAAAACTGTTCGGGAGGGCATCCAGCGGCTGGAGGCCTTTCCAGTCATAACGCCCGTCCCCCGGTGCGGGAAGGAGACCATCATACCCGTTACGCCGCTCCGGCAACCCGCCCGCTGCCTGCCAGCCAATGTTCCCGTCGGTATCCGCGTATGTAAAATTTGTCGGGCTGGTATGGAGTTTCAGAGCCTTGCGGAAACTGGGCCAGTCACTGGCCAGATTGATTCCAATATTTGCCAGCATGCCATTGGCACCCGGATACAGCCATGTGGCAGACACTGCCACAGCCCTGTTCCGCACCCCATCAGCCGACACAACAGGCCCCTGTTCCGCATAACGAAGCCTCACGCTCTGCGCAGGACCACCACGCACCGCAATGGTGGTCTCTTCCGTCTCCATCTCCGCCCAGCGCCCGTTATGGAAATAGCGATCCGGGTGATCGGGATGCGTGCGTAGGATAAAAAGATCTTCCTGATCAATATGAAAATTGGTGCGTCCAAAAGCAAAATGTGCGTTATGCCCCTGCATGACACCGGGCATACCCGGTGCGCCGCCACCAATCACATCCAGCCCCGGTGCCGTCAGATGAATAACATGGCGTGGCCCCGGTGAGCCGAAGCTGAGATGCGGGTCATTCGCCAGAACAGGCCGACCTGTTGCTGTGCGCGTGGGGGCTATGACCCATGCGTTACTCCCTTCATTAGCGCGACGGTGGTCGCCTTCCGTACGGGATGGAGGTATATGCAGGCCAGAGAGCGGGGGGCCATCCTGCAAACCCCCAAAAAGACCCAGATCCTGTTCCGTCACAGCCTGCACATCCAGCCCGTCCGGCACCGTAAGGGTGTGAGCAGGGCGCAGGGGCATAATCAGTACGTCATAAGCAAGCGCATCCTGCGCGGCCAGCCGGGCACGGCGAATTTCAGCCTGTGTGTTCCCGGTCGCTTCCGCGCGGATCCGCACAAGGTCCAGCACATCCCAGACAAGCGGCGTGTACGAAAAAATCCTGAATTCTTCAGGATATTGTTCTTCATTATTTTGCAGGTGCGCAAGATACGCGTTAATTCCCGCCACGTAGGCACGGGCAGAAGCCTGCACTGTAGAGGGAAGCGCAGCAAACTCCGCCTGCGCATCACCCCGGAACAGGAAAAGTCTGCTCGCGGTATCAGACGGCACAAAATCCGGGCCAAACACTTCCGCCAGCCGCCCCAGCGCGCGGCGATACTCAAAATCAAGCTGCCAGAGCCTGTCCCGCGCAACCAGATAACCATTTGCAAAAAACGCATCCGGCACGGAAGCCGCGCGAACATGCGGCACACCCCACTGGTCTTCCAGCACCTCAACCGGCGCCTCCAGCCCCTCTCCCTCCATAATCCGGGAGTTCCCGCCTTTACGGGCCAGAGCAGACGGAGTGACAAAGCCAGCCAGACCCGCGGCCACACCTCCCAGCAGAACACGACGACGGGAAAGAGCGGAGGCGGACTGTTTCATGTTAAGGCTGCATTTCTTCAACAAGATCGCGAATAGTCACGGCCGCCCCGCAGGACAGCGTGAACCCCAGAGCGCCGTGACCAACATTCAGCAACAGGTTACGCCATTGCGTCCGTTCCACCAACGGCACGCCTGTCGGTGTTGCGGGGCGCATCCCGGCCCATGTCACGGCGGACGCGTAAGGCCCGGCGGCGGGGAGCGTTTCTTCCGCCAGATGCCGCAAGGATGCAATGCGCTGCGGGTCAGGCGACGCATTGAGCGCCCCGATATCGACCATAGCGGCAATACGGAGACGCTCCCCCAGCCGGGCATAGACCACACGGTTATCATAATCCGTCACGCTCACATCAGGCAGCAAAACGGGGTCAGCCGCCACCGTCAGGCTGTATCCTTTCAGCCCGTAGAGCGGCAGAGTAAGCCCCAGAGGCTGCACCAGCGTGCGCGAGGCCAGACCTGCCGCCAGCACAACAAGATCTGTCGGTAAAAGAGCCCCGTCAACCCGCACATGGCACACTCCCGCCTGCCCGGCCTCCAGTGTAGCAACACCGTTGATCAGACGGAATTCTTTGCTATTTTGAAGAGATTTGAGAAGAGACTGGCAGAACAGATAGCAGTCCGCAACTTCATCATCCGGGGAGAAAATCCCGCCTGCCAGTGTGGGGGAAAGACCTGCAAAGGCGGGTTCCACCCGTGCGCAGTCGGCCGGGGTGAGCACCTGCTCCTGTTGCGGGTTTTTGACATTTTTTGCTGCTTTGGAAAATTTCTGTGCGTTCCTGTAGACAACCAGTTTCCCCGGTTTGCGCCACAGGAAATCCGCCAGACCATCCTGCCGCCACTGATGCAGCGCCTGCTGTGATTGCAGGGCGAGTTTTAAAAGCCGGGCGGCGTTGGCGCTGTTGGTTCTGGCATTACATGCCAGCAGAAAATCCGTCAGCCAGCGCCACTGCTTCCAGTCCAGCCGGAGCCGGAGTGAAATTGGGGAGTCTGGCCGTACCATCCATGAAAGGGCTTCAAGCGGCACGCCAGCATCCGCCAGTGGCCGCACATAGCGGTAGCTCAGTTGCCCGCCATTGCCAAAACTGGCCTGCTCTCCAACATGCTCTTCCTGCTCGACCAGTGTCACGCTATGTCCGGCACGGATAAGCGCATAAGCGGTTGTCAGGCCAATAACGCCCCCGCCGACTACCGTAATTGTCCGTTTTGCAGGCATAAAATCCGCTGACCCCTTGTGTAGAATGACGAGCCCGCTGAAACATGCTCACGCCGGAGTGCGGGGATCTTCTCAGAAGAAAAACCTAAAAAGAGATAGCCCGGCATGCCATTTAAAAAATGCCCGCCCCCCATAACCTGAAGTTAACACCACAGAGGCTTCAGAGATTACGGCACAGCCAGAGGCAGCCCCAGAGCCTCTCCGGCCGCAGTCGCCACATCATGCCGCAAATGCACAACACTGTGTCCGCCATTGGGATGCACACGATTGGTCAGAATAAAAACATAGCAGTCATTCTCGGGGTCAATCCACAAAGATGTGCCCGTAAACCCGGTATGCCCGAAGGACTGGTGTGAAAGCCTCTCGCCGCGTGGCGTGGCATACGGGGAGGCAATATCCCACCCAAAGCCACGCAGGCTCGTCTCGCCCGCAGGCTGTTGCGGTGTTGTCATCCGCAGCAGCAGGGCTCGGCTGAGAGGAAATGCGCTGGGCCGCCCGGCACGCTGATCCAGCAAGGCCTGCGCATAGCGCATCACATCCTCTGCGGTGGAAAAGAGGCCTGCATTCCCCGCAACCCCGTTCATCCTGCGGGCAGTCGGGTCATGCACCACACCGCGCAGCATGGTGCCGTGTTCATCATACTGGGTTGGAGCAATGCGCGGCTGCATGGCGGCAGGCGGCAGAAAACCGGATTGCGTCATGCCAAGCGGTTTGAGAATGGCCGCCTGTGCATACACATCCAGCGTCTGACCTGTCAGCGTTTCAACTAGCAGACCAAGAGCAATAAAATTAAGATCACTATAAATAAAGCTGCTGCCAGGTGTTTTGACGGGAACAGCCTGCATAATGCGGTCTGTCGCGGCGGATTTGCCCCACCAGTCCGGTGCGCGGGGCAGGTCAGGTTGCAGGCCGGAAAAATGCGTCAGCAACAGGCGCACCGTAATCTGGCCTTTACCCCCTGCGGCAAACTGCGGAAGGTAGCGGGCTACTGGCGCATCCACGTCCACCAGCCCTTTTTCCACAAGCTGCATAACGGCCAGTGCGGTGATCATCGGTTTGGTGAGAGACGCCATGTCAAACACCGTGTCCCACGTCATGGCCTCCTGCACCGGCACAAGACTGCGCGCGCCGAAGACACCCCGATGCAGCAACCGCCCATGCTGCCCGACACCCCATACGGCGCCGGGGCACTCGCCCCGCCTGATGGCCTGCTCTATCAGCGTATCCGCCTTTGCAAACCTGTTCAGTTCACCCGGCGTCTGGCACCCGGAAAGACCAGCCTGCGCCAGCAGAAGAGAAGATCCCTGCAAAAAATGTCTGCGGGAGAGAGGAAACTGCCGCCCGGTCATGGCGCAGCCACTTTAAGCGGATGCAGATCCTGTGCATCAAAACTGAAATCAGACCCGACAACCTGCATATGAAACCCCGTAACCTTACCGGACATATCGCGCTCAAACTGCACATAGCTGTCATCCCCGGCATCCTCAGCCCGGTTCTGCCACTTTGCCACAAACAGATCATGCGGGAGAGCCGACAATGTGCCGGAAAGGCCGTCTGCCTTACCAAATTCCATAACAAGAGCGTTATTTTTCAGAAACAGGCGGATATCGCCGCGCCACGCATCATGATAAAGTCCGACATACTCTTTCAGCTCAGAGGCTGGCAGCGTTATAAAGGGCCGCGCGTGGGAACCCGGTCCGGTTGTAGAGGCCTCCTGCGCGGCCTTTGCCTGCGCTTTTCTGGCCTCATTCTGCCAGTAGGCAACCCAGTCATCACTTTTGCCCGTCGCAATCAGCGAACTCATGGTCAGAGCAATGGAATAGGTCGCGTGGTTATCATCATGGTTGGTGAGAACCACCAACCCTGTATTTTTTTCCGGCAGCATGGAAACATAGCTGACCATGCCGCTGACGGTGCCTGTATGCCAGACCCGTTTGAGGCCGTAAAAATCTTCCATAAACCACCCATAGCCGTAGGCCCGGAAATGGCTTTTTGTCCTGTCAGCACTGTCTGGCAATGGGAGGAGCGCGTGGGGTGCCCAGAGCGCATCACGCTGGGCCAGACTGATCACCTTCCGGCCATCCACGGTCTGGCCGCCATTCAGAAGGGTCTGAACCCAGCGGTTCATCCCGTTCACGCTACACCACACACCGCCTGCGGGTGCCATGGCCGAGGGGTCTGCGTGGTCAGGCAGCACACCATCACTCCCCTGCCCCGCCGCAACATCCACCTGCCCCTTGACTGGGAATGTGCTCTGACATGCCGGGAGTGCTGCGGTATCAATCAGGCGCGTCTGAACATAATGCTCCCATGTCTGGCCGGATACTTTTTCCACCAGCGCCCCGGCTACAACATAAAGCAGATTATTGTAGGCATAGTCGGCCCGGAAACGCCCCGTGAAGGGCATGTAGGGCAATGCTGCCAGAATATCTTTCCGCGTGAACGTGCTGTGTGAAAACAGCATCAGATCTCCGGCACCAAGCCCCATGCCGCTATGATGCGTCAGCAGATCACTCACACGAAAATCCCGCGTAATCCACGGGTCTGAAACCCTGAATTCGGGCATGATATCATTAACGCGATCTGTCCATTTCAGCTTGCCTTCATCAACCAGCGTTGCAAGCGCGGTTGCTGTAAACTCCTTGCTGTTGGAGCCAATCGCGAAAAGGGTGCTGGTATCGACCTGACCACTTTTTTCATTATCAGCCTTGCGCCCATACCCTTTGGCGAACACAATTTTTCCATCATGAATCACACCGACGGCAACACCCGGCACATCAAAAGCCTGCCGTGCTTTGTTCACCACATCATCAATCTGCTTTTCAGTCAGGCCATCTGGCAGAGAGACTGTTGCCGCCTGAACAGACGTGCCTGCCGCCACCAGACACAGTGCCGCCAGCGCACCGCACTGTGCGAACATGCTGAAACGCCGCTTTAATCGTGTCTGATTTGAACGCATAGAGGAAAAGACCTGTGTTTGAAACATGAGAAAACTCTAAAGCTTTAGAAATATTTTTTTATGGTACAGCCCATAAAGTGGCACAAAAACGAGCATAAGGAAAAAGATGGAAAACAGAAAAGATGTGAGTGGCGTGGAGGGAGGCCCGGCCCTGAGGACAAAAGAGAGCCACGCCTGAAAAGACGCCCCCTCTTTTACCGGAGAGGGCAGAGCAAGCAGCGTTTTTGCGACAAAACCCGAAAAGAGAAATGCAAAGACGGCGTTTGTCCCGAATATCCTGAAAAACGTCGCAACAGAGCACATAACAGAACTGTTTTTCTGCACCATCCGGAGATCAAACAGAAAGTCACACACGCTCAGGCAGCAGAGCGCCGCTCCTGTTGTGAAGAGCGTGAAGGAGCTTGTCCATAAGGACTTGTTCAGCGGGAAAACCAGCCCCCACAGCAGACCAAGCACAACAGCAAGAAGACCCGCGGCCATAAGAAGCGCGGGCCGCCGCGCCGGTAAAATATCTGGCCGCCGGAAGAGCTGGCCTGTCAGAACGCCAGATAATGTCGTCCCGAGTGCCGGAAGGGTGCTTAAAAGCCCTTCCGGGTCCCACGTCTTTTCATACAGCACACCAGTATGCAGCCATGCCCGGCACCACGCGGAAAACTGCCTGTCCAGCCATGCCGCCATATTTTTATCGGCATCCAGAAAAGGAAAATCCTTTCCTGGCCAGCCTGCATCCGGCACGGGCAGCGCATACAGCATCCCCCAGTAAGCCAGCAGGAGGATCGCGATAACGAAGACTAAAACCACTGGCTTGCGGACAGACACATAAAGGCTGGCGGCCGCCACGTAACACAGAGCAATCCGCGTCAGGACCCCAAAAAAGCGCAGATGCCCGAAATGAAAGAACGGATACAGGCTGAGCAGAAGTTTAAAGCCGATTAATGCCAGACCGCGCCACGCGATATGCGCCATCAACTGGCTCCGCTGCACTCCCTCGCTCAGGCGTCTGTCAAACGCAAAGGGAATGACGCACCCCATGAGGAACAGGAAAAACGGAAAAACAAGGTCAGCAAGGGTGCAGCCATTCCATGCGGCATGCTCCAGCGGGGGCCAGACCTTGCTCCAGTCCCCCGGATTGTTGACCAGAATCATGACAGCAACGGTTGCACCGCGCAGGATATCAAAAGAGAGGATGCGGGAAGAAGGCGGAGGCTGCACGGCCCCCACCCCAAGCTCTGACCTAGAAATGAACCTGCGCCTTCAGATAAACATACCGCCCGGCATAGTCATACATTCCGGGTGACGTATTATAATCACCGTTTGCGTAAAAATTCGGGTCCCGGCCCCCAAGGTTTTTCACACCTGCCGTCACGCTGTAGATATCTCCGTGATAGGTCAGCATCAGATCATGATACCAGGCCTGATTGGTTTTCCACCACTCGGAGACAGTCGGGCCATAAGAAGAACTGGGATAATACGTGAACCCATCAATAAACCGGAGCATGTATGTCAGGCTCCAGCGACCATGGGTGAAGGTGGCAGACCCGTTGGCAACCCACTTTGGCACGCCCGCATCCGTGCTGAGATAGGAAATAAGAGGCTGGCCATCCTGACTTTGCGCTTTGTAGGACATGATGTCCTGAATATCCGCACCGAATGTCAGCGTATTGTTGTAGTCAATCGGCACCTGATAGGACGCGTTGATATCCAGACCATCTTCAATAAAAGCACCGGTATTTTCATGCAGACGCGCAACCGGGTAAAGCTGGCCATTCACATCGCGCCCATTGAGAATGGAGCAGTAGCTGCTGGACAGGCCGGTGCTTTCATAACAGCCGTTGAGCTCGGTCGAGAGAGACGGATAGCCGATTGTTTCCGTAATATGGGTATGGAAATAATCCACCGTTGCCGTAAAGCCCGGAATGAACCGCGGTGTGATGATGGAACCAATGGTATAGGTTCTAGAAATTTCCGGCTTCAGATTCACATTGCCGCCGGTTTCATATTTCAGAGACCCATTGGTCTGCTTGAATGTGTTCGGGTTGATGCCCTGAGCCCGGCAGTTATCCGCAATGGTGCTCTGCACGGCTCCGGGGTAGGTGGAGATATAAGCACACGGATCACGCGTGCCCGTCAGGCTGATAATTTTGGCTTTATAGAGATCCTGAATGGTCGGTGCCCGGAAACCTGTCGCGATGTTCGCCCGGAATTTAATATCGTCAGTCGGCGCATAAATCAGACCTGCGTGCCAGTTATAAGCCTGCCCAAATGTATTATAATTTGAAAATCGCCCGGAAACTTCAGCATTCAGCGCTTTAACTGCCGGAAGATTCCGCAGCAGAGGAATACTCAGCTCCCCAAAAACTTCTGTCACGTTATAGCCGCCACCCGTATCCCCGCGCACCTGATTGGAGTTCAGGCCAGCCTGATCCTGCCATGAAGAATGCCAGTAACCATTCAGACTGCGATGTTCGACCCCAAGCGCGATCCCCAACGGACCATACGGCAGGCGGGCAAGATGCTTGTTGGCAACAGTAAACTGGACGTCCCGCATTTCCTGAGCGGACGGATACACATCATCAAAGCTGATATAGTTGGCAGCCGCGCGGGACATGGTACCGGAAAAAGGGTTATACGGTGAGCAGCCAGCGGTATTTGCGCAAAGATTAGGGTCATAATACCCTTCTGTTGAGCCAGCGCCGCCCGTCTGATGGAAGCCCAGCGCGTTTTCCATATTGCGCCAGTTAACGCGGCCCGTGCCTTTATCGGACGTTGTGGTTTTGCCGTAAGAGAAGAAGAAATCATACGTCCAGCCACCTGTATGCGGCAACGTGCCGCGCGCGCCGCCTGTCAGCTGGTAGTAATCAATATTTTCATAGTCATATTCACGGCCAATCCCGAACATACGCTGGTTCAGCGCGACATCTGACCCAAACGGATTTCCCGGCTCACCGGCGGGCACAACCATTGCGCCGGAATTGCCTGTCAGCGTCGTGGCGGGTGTGGCGATATACATCGGGGTGCCCGCGCTGACTGTATGCGTGTGGCTGTAATTCGCCGTCATATAAAGCTGAAGATTACTGTTGACGTCAAAATGCCCTGTAGAGGCCAGAGAGCCGACCTGCTGTTCCGCTATAATCTGGTTATCTTTGGAGTAATCATAGTTATCACTCCATTTATACGGCCTGTATCCACCATGCCCGTCAGAAATGACTGACTGCGCCACGCCATCACTGGACGGTGTTAAAGGTGCACCCCCGTTGAGGGCCGCATAAACAGGCAGAGCGCCATACTGGGAACCATAATACTGGTCCTGCCCCGGCGGGTTATTGACCTTTGCTTCCTGCATCGCCCATTTGCGCTGATCAGCCGCCATGGGCGCCTGATAGTTATAGGACCCGGCAATAGTGAAATTGCCGCGGTCATGCATGAAATTGAACCCATGCGCTGCGGTCAGCGCCGTCGTCTGATCATCCCCGTATTCACTGATCCCGCCGTTTGCGGTCAGCGTTGTACCGGTAAAATTCTTCTTCAGAATAATATTGACCACACCTGCAATGGCGTCAGATCCGTAAGTTGTAGAAGAGCCATCTTTCAGGATTTCAATACGGTCAATCATGGCGGGGACAATGCTGTTCACATCCGGGCAATCAACCGCGCCATTCCCGTTGACCATACGATGGCCATCAACCAGCACCAGTGTGCGGGCCGTGCCAAGGCTCCGGATATTCAGGCAGGAACCGCCTGCGTTGGAATAGGTGTTCCCTGAAAACCCCATGGACGGGATGTGCGCAAAAACATCCCCCGTTGTCATAGAGGAAGACTGCTGAATCTGCTCACTTGTAATGACGGTAACCGGCTGAACTTCCGCCGTTTCAACAGCACCCAGATGCGTGCCGACCACGGTGATCGCTTCATCCTTGCCGTTTGTTTTGACCGTCGCGTCCGATTTTTTCGACGATTTATTGGTTATGGCTTTCCCTGTGGTTGTCCCGGGCAGAGAAATGATCTGGGCGTGCGCCTCAGTCGTCAATCCATAACAAAAGGCAGAAATGCCTAAAAGAAGAAGTCGCTTTTTATAGGTCCCTGATCCAGACATCGTCCACCTGCCTTCCCCGCCACCACCACGTAAATACGATATCGGAATGATCAGAAGAAAACGGAACGCTGTCCATGTCAAAAATGTCACGAACCATTAGCCAGCGGTTAAGGGGGGGGGTTACAGAGCAGGCAGACCAGCAAGGTCGTCTGCGATCTCTTTTTTAAGAAGTTCCAGAATATCGCGTGAAATATGAGAAAGCGCATAATCCGCCCGGAAGAGAACCGTACAGGCTATCCCCAGTGGCGGCTTGAGTGGGAGCGGTGTGGGCAAACCGGGATGATGCAGAGCCGTCAGCCCATCCACAATGGCGCAGCCTCCCCCCAGCCGGACCAGCTCCGCCGCCATATAATGCGTGCGCACCCGCACAACGGGTACAGCCGCCAGACTGGCTTCTTCCCACACCATATCCAGAAGGCGCGCTGTCGGGTCATTTTCGCTCAGGCCGATATAGCGGGCCGGATCAATATCTTCCAGAGCGACCGGCCCCTTCGTCACGTCCTGATCAATCAGCACCAGCGGAACATCGGCAATATGGCTGGCGGTAAGCCCCTGCTTTTCATAGGTGCCGAAGACAATACCCAGATCAAGGTCATGATTGAGGATACGCGAGACAATTTCCGGCCCGTGCAGCGTATCAATTGTCAGTTCGTTCCCCGGATGGGCCGCGTGATAGCGCTGAATGACTCGGGGCACCACGCTCAGCCCCAGACTGGGCACACAGCCAATACTGATAGCGTGACCATCCCGCGCATAACGCAGATTTTCCGTAAGTCTTTTAAGGTCAGAAATCTTTTCAAAAATTGTATTAACGTGGGGCAGCATAATCCGTGCTTCCCGCGTGGGCACCAGCCTGCCGCCTGTCCGCTCGAACAGGGCAAACCCTAAAGACTGCTCAGCATAGCGCAGCACCTTGCTGGCGGCGGGCTGAGAGACATGCAGCACCTCCGCAGCACGACGCAGAGAGCCCGTGGACATGATCGCGTAGAAAACTTCGATCTGACGTAAACGCATAATAAGCGTTTTATCCTTTCTGGTCTGGTTTCCTAATGTTAACATACCCCAACAAATTAGAAAGACCCATTTTGGGCCTTCACCCTCCCATCAGAAAAGCAAAATTTTTCCCTTTTTAAGTTTCTATAAAGACAGAAGACTTCAACTTGGAGGGATCGAAGAACTGTTGGTTGATGGGGCTGGCTCGTGATTTCAGGCTTTTGGCGATTTGATTGACGGTTCTT